>JBOGOY010000220.1:0-6408 GCA_050748185.1 Pyrinomonadaceae bacterium | reverse complement strand
GTCTCCACTAACTCGACGGTCTGGCCGGCCGCCAGCACCGATAGATCGTTGGCGCGTAACTGCCGCGCCGTCTCCTCCGGCCAGACCTCAAAGTCGGTTTTACCCCTCATGTCTTCGAGGGTGATGTTGAATAGGCGCTCGAACGGCCGGTTGAGATAGACGTAGCGACCTTGCGAGTCTTTGGTGAAGGCCACGGCGGGGCTGTTGTCCATGAAGGATTTGAAACGCTCCTCGCCGGCCAGCAGCGTCTCCTCCGCACGCTTGCGCTGCGTGACATCGCGCGTGAATCCGCGAAACCCGGCGGGGCGTCCAACAGCGTCCCTGATGAGCGTGATGGAATTTTCCCACGTCAGGATCGCGCCGTCCTTCCGGCGAAAGCGATAGGTGAAATCTTTGACGGGTTCGCCCGTGGTGTACACCCGGTTGAAGGCCGCGTAAACCAGCGCGGCGTTCTCCGCGTCGGTCCACTGGCGGTAGTTCATCCCGAGTAACTCTTCCCGCTCGTAGCCGACGATGCGGCAGAGGGGTGTGCTGCAAAACGTGAGGTTGCCCGCGAGATCGGCCTCGAAATAACCTTCTTCAATACTTTCCAGAATAGTGCGGTACTTTTCCTCGCTCTGCTGTAACACGTCTTTTGACTGACGCTGTTTGGCGAGCGCTTGCTGCAACTCTTGGTTGGTTTGTTTGAGCGAGGAGGTGCGCCGGCGCAATTCGAGCAGCAACACCACCTGCCGCGCCAATGCGCGCAACTGCGCCCGTTGCTTATCGTCGAGGTCGCGTGGCAAGTAGTCGATGACGCACAGCGTCCCGAGGGCATGCCCTGACGGCGTGACGAGGGGCATTCCGGCATAGAAGCGGATGTGCGGAGCGCCGGTCACGAGCGGATTGTCGGCGAAACGCGCGTCACGAGCCGCGTCCGTCACGATGAACAACTCTGGTTGAAGAATCGTGTGAGCGCAGAAGGCCACGTTGCGCGGGGTCTCGTCGGCCTCCAACCCCACGCGCGATTTGAACCACTGCCGCTCTACGTCGACAAGGCTGACGAGCGCCGTCGGGGCGGCGCAAAAGTATGCCGCCATGCCGGTCAAATCGTCGAACGCCTCTTCGGGCGCTGTGTCCAAGACCTGATACTCTTGAAGCGCGGCCAGCCTCTCGGCTTCGTCCGCCGGTCACGGTGCTCTCATTAATCCCTCCGGGGTAGTCTGAACCCCGTGGGCTTTTCGGCACAACTCTACTTTTTCTTTAATAAGTCGGGGGCTGCGAAATGGCGGGGAGGTGGCGCTAAGAGAAGCTATCTATTTTCACCGCAGAGGCGCAGAGGTGACGCGGAGAGACGCAGAGATAGACTTTACCTCCGCGTCCCTCCGCGTCTCTCTCTCTCTCTCTGCGTCTCTCCGGTGAATCGAAACTGCACAACTCAACTCATCCATCAACGTACCGACGTCAATCGAATGAGGCCCGTGGCGTCGCGCACGAAGAGTTCCGCGCCGAGGAGCGCCGGCATGGCCCACGTCTCGGCGTCGGCCACGTCGTAACGCCGCTCGACCTCAAACGCCGCCGTGCCGCGGCGTGCGATGATGAGATCCGCGCCGTTGGTCAGAAAGACGACGTGGCGCGGCGTGAGCAACACGGAGGCGTGTTCGCCTTCACGCCCTTCGGTCGCCCAGCGGGTGACGCCGGTCTTCGCGTCGAGCGCGACGAACTGACCTTTACGCTTTGCCGAGTGGCCGTAGAGCAGGCCGTCGCCGTGCACCGGCGAACTCATGTACATCGCCGCGTCCAAGTTCTTCCAAGCCTCCGCGGCTTCCCACTTGCCGCCCGCCGCTTGCCTGAGCGCGTAGGCGTGCGTGCCCTGCCGCGTGCCGGAGACGACGAGGTGCGCGCCCGTCCAAACCGGCGTCACGATATTCTCGTGCCACTCGTCGGGAAACGGCACGGTCCAGAGTTGACCGCCCGTCCTGGCGTCGAGGCCGATGATCGAGCCGTTGGTCATCGTCACGATCTGGGGCTGGCCCGCGACTTCAACGAGGACCGGCGACGCATAGCCCGGCCCCGGCCCGCGCCACTCCCACTGCGCTTTGCCCGTCGCCGGATCGAGCGCCACGATCTGCCCGCCGTGCACGTCGCTGCCCACCTGCACGACGACGAGTCCGCCCGACGCGAGCGGCGAGGCGGCGGTGCCGCAGAAAAGCTTCGACGTGTCGATCATCGACGAGAAATCTTTGCCCCACAGCCGGCGTCCGGTCGCGGCGTCCCAGACATTGAGCACGCCGGTCGCGCCGAGCGTAAACACCCGGTTGCCCAAGACGAGCGGCGTCGCGTTCGGCCCCTTCGCCATCTTGACCGCGTACTGATTTTTCTGAAACGCCGCCGGGTATTTCTGCTGCCAGATGACTTGGCCGCTCGCGCGCTCGACGGCGGTCACTAGCTCTTCGGGATCGCGGCGTCCGTGGACGAACACGCGCCCGCCCGCCACGACCGGCGACGAGAAGCCTTCGCCGATCTCGACGCGCCACGCACGCCGCCACGACTCGGGCCAGACGGCCGGCGCGCTCGATGCGGAAACCAACCCGTCGCGCGCCGGCCCGCGCCACTGGACCCAATCCTGCGCGCCGGCTGCTTGAGTGAAACCGACCACGAAGAGGGCGACGGTCGTTAGCCGGCGCGAGAGCCTACCGGAATAGAACAAGCGACCGGTAGAGACTAAGGCCGCCAACGTGCCTACGCGCCGGGCCTGGGAGTTGCGATGGTTCATTGTAGTTTCCTCACCGCCCGCTCAAAAGAGCGCAGCGAAAGACGTGATAAATACCGTGGGCCGCCTCAGCAGCGCTCACGAATAATTAGTGGGCTGCCGACATTCAAACTACCGGCGAATCATGGTTGCCAGCATGGTCGCGACGAGCACGGAGCGTGCGCCCGTGTGCGCGAAAACGTCGGCGCGAGTGACCGTCAGCTTGCGCCCGGCCTTGAGGACCGTTGCCTGCGCGGTGAAGCGCTCACCGGCGGCCGGGCGCAGCAGGTTCACTTTGAACTCGACGCTTAGCACTTCCGCGCCGGCAGGCATCAGCGTGAAGGCCGCATAGCCGCACGCGCTGTCCGCGATGGCGGTGACGACGCCTGCGTGAAGGAACCCATTCTGCTGCGTCATATCTTCGCGAAATGTGAGGTCGATGTCCACGGCTCCGGCTTCGACGCGACTGAGGCTCGCGCCGAAAAGTTGCATGACCTTTTGCCGCGCGAAACTCTCGCGAACCCGCTCGGCAAACTCCTGATCTTTCGGTTGGTATTCGGCCATCACTTATTTCTTCGTCGCGGCGTCATGATACGCGGCCGCCACGCCCGCGCCGGCCACGTAGTTCGCGAAAATTTCTTTCCTCACACGCGAGTCGCCGGCAAACAGCCTTTGAAACTCTTCGAGGTTCACGCTCTTCCGCGCCTGCTCCAGAGTCTCCCCGCGCGCGACCACCGACTCGACCTGTTGCTTGATCGAGGCGAACAGGCGCGCCATCAGTCTGACGTAAGCATCGTCGCGCAAGATCGGCCCGTGACCGGGGATGATGAGGGTCGGGCGCAATGCGAGCAACTTGTCGAGCGTCGCGCCCCATTCGCCCGGATGAGATTGCGGGTTCCCGACATAAGGGACCGGCCAGATCACCAGATCGCCCGCGATGACGACGCCCTCTCGGGGCAGGTGGACCACAAGGTCGCCGCTGGTGTGGCCGCGTCCGAGGTGAAGGATGTCGATGATGCGGTCGCCGCCGCGGTGAAGCGTCAAACGATCCTCGACGGTGATTGTCGGCAGGACGATCTGCGCGCCGGGAACTTCGGCCATGTATCGTTCGGCAATCTGAATGTTGCTGGCATAGACGGCGCGCTCTTCCTCGTCTAACGGCCCGCCCGCGACGCTCTGGTTTTTTTCCAGCCGGCCGCGGAGGAACGCGATGAATCCGGGATACCCCTGCGCCGACAGCGCCAGCTTGCGGTTGTTCAGGCCGGTGGTGGGCAGATACTCGCGCGTCTTCGCGTGGGCGATGAATTCGACGCCGGGGTAGGCGTCGCGGTAAACCTGATTCCCGATGATGTGGTCGTCGTGCCAGTGTGTGTTGATGACGTACTTGACCGGCTTGTTCGTCAGCTTCCGCAGCGCGGCCAGCATCTCTTTCGCCCCGCCGGGGGTAAGGGAAGTGTCAACGACGAACACGTCTTCGTCGTTGATGATAAAGACGCAGTTGGCATCGACCGTCAAACCCGGCGGCTCTGTGCGAAGCGCCGCATAGACGCCTTCGGCGACTTTGACCAGTTCAAAATTTTGGAATTGCGCTAGAGCGCTCAGCGGAGTCAACAGGGTAAGAGCCAACAGGCAGCAGACGCGGGCCGGATTCATTGGGAGTCCTCCAACTTCTATCGGCGAAGAGTTGCACAGAACACCGGCTTATACTATTCCGGTCCGGAATAAGTTTATTCGGCTGATCACAGAGTCGTTTTGTCAGATTGTCTTGAGCCGCGTCTATCCGCGTCAATCTGCGACCACATAAGTAGCTCATTATATTTCGGCGTCACGGTTCAGGCGGCGAGATGTTGCTAATTTCTTACCTTCGTTGGCTGACCTGCGCGCGACGAGCGCGAGGGGCAGCCCGACCAAAAGGGCGTGTCCGATCACGCCGTTCAGAAAAGACGCGAGCGAGAATGGAAGCTTCGGGGCCGCCGACAGCGGCAGCACCAAATAGTTCATCACGAAATAGACGGCCACGCCGTAGGCCAGTCCCCACGGCACGGCCCGCCGGACGAGCGCCGGAATGAAGAGGCTCGCGCCGTAATAGATCGCCGCAAGTGTGAACGCGATCAAAAAGTGGAACAGGACGCCGAGCAGGGCGGCTCGTAACCCGCCGCCGAAAGAGGCGCGGCCGAGCAGCCCGCTGGCGACGTACTGAAATACGCGCACCGGGCTGACCCCACTCCTGAACAGGTTGAAGAGCACGGCGTCGAAACCGTCCAGTACCCAGACGATCAGCCCGCCGTAAAGAATCGTGTCGAAGGGGCGTGGGCGCGCGAGTGGAAGGGCGTCATCACCGGACTGAACAGGCATTGTTTCCTTGCAAGCTATTCCTTGACCTTTTTGAACGTCCCCAGATATTCAAACAACTCCGTGTCTTCACGCGCCTCGATGAACGCGGCAATCTTTGCCGGCGAATCCGTAATGTTTGTCGTGGACGCAACGCCGCCGTCTCCGCTCTTCAGTTGCCCTTCGGAGATGGCGGCGCTCACCTCGGCGGCATCGAGCAGCCATACCTTCAACTCATCTCCCGCGATGGCATACCGCACGATCAGGTAGCCTTTGCCCACGCTCTCGTCGCGCGGCTTGAGGCTCATGTATTGGTGCTTTCCGATTTTGGCGTTGGCGACCTCGAACGCGAGTTTTGGCTTGGCCTCGTTTCCTTTACCGCTCAGGATATTCGTCTCCATTGAAGCGTTGCCGTCGAATTGGGCGTAGATGCCTTGCAACTCCGCGTCCCGGCCGGCCCACCTGCCACGCAGTTCCTGATCGGGCTTACGGGCGCTCGCCGGGTCCACGAGCGGATGGACTGAAACCACGATGCAGGACGAAGCCGAGAGAGCCACGAAGATGAGCGACACGATCATGCGGAACGTCGGGCGTGTGATTTTCATAAACTTCTTTCAGGACTCGGAGCTTCATACTTCAGGTGCGCGACCTTTGCCTTTCCCCGGCCATAGACCGTCACGACGAACAGATCGTCGAACTTCTGTTCGTCGATTTTCGGGATCGCGTCGCCGCCGAGCAGCTTGATCACCTCCGGGACCGTGTTGCTATGTCCGATGACTAATGATCCTTCGCCGGGCCGCTCGTGAATCTTGTCGGTGATCTCTTTGATCGATTGCCCCGACACCTCTCTCGGGTTGGACGGGCTCAAACTGATCGTCAAAGAAATGGGCGTGAGGCCGAGTTGTTTCGCCAGCGGTTCGGCGGTCTGTTTCGTGCGGAGGAACTGCGACGTGTAGATCGCCGTCACCCCGGACGGCCCGAGCAGGCGGGCTAACGCCTGTGCCCTTAACTTTCCGGCTTCACTGAGCGGCGGGTCTTCGCGTGGCGCGTCGGCCTTTTCCGCGTGACGCACGAGAAAGACCGTGGTCACTTTGAAATTATCTTCGGGTGTCGGCCGCGAGTCAGCCTCGATCGTCGTGGCGGCGCCGGATGGGATCAGCACAAGCGGGGACAAGACTGCCAACGTCAACAGGGTGAGCCCTATTAGGCGCGGCAGCGCAGGAAATGTTTTCATAGAGTCTCTTTCGTTGTGTTGGAGCGGACTTCAGTTGATGGTCAGAGGGGCCGGAGTTTTACCGCCGAGGCGCAGAGAGGGATAGGCAGAGGCACGCCGAAGAGCCTACTTC
>JBOGOY010000219.1:0-6409 GCA_050748185.1 Pyrinomonadaceae bacterium | reverse complement strand
GAGCATCTTTAAACTCGCCCAGCAGCCGATCTCACTGGAGACGCCGATCGGCGACGACGGCGACACGAACCTCGGCGATTTCATCGAAGACAAGACGCGCACCAACCCGGCCGATAGCGTCGTCACCGAGAATTTGCGTGAGGTGACGGAAGAAGTGCTTCAGACGCTCAGCCCGCGCGAGGAGAAAGTGATCAAGTTGCGCTTCGGCCTCGGCTCGCTCGGCGGCGAGGAGACCACGCTCGAAGAGGTCGGCCAGAGTTTCAACGTGACGCGCGAGCGCATTCGCCAGATCGAGGCGAAGGCTCTCAAGAAGCTTCGTCACCCTTCGCGGGCGCGGCTGTTAAAGCCGTTCGTGCAAAACCTTTAATTTCGACACGTGCGAAATAACACAGCGGGCGGTCAAGGAAATAATTCCTGCCGCCCGTTTTTTTGTGTCGCTATATGCAGCACACACCAAGATACGGATCGCGAGAAGCCATCCCGACAAGAATGTACTGCTTACGAAAGAGCGCGATGGCGAACAGCCGGTTTTTCTTTAAGTCGGAGCGGCCGCCGGACCACTATTTAGTTTTCACTCACCGCTTCCGTCCGATCGCAAACAGGCTCTTCGCCGAGCGCACGTACATCACACCGTTTGACAAGGCCGGAGTAGCCATCAGTAGCTCTCCCACCGAGTTCGTTGCGACGTGAGTGAAGTTCCGACCGGCGGCGATGACGAGCATTTCCCCGTCCTCATTCGAGAGGTAGAGCTTGCCGTCGGCCGCCACCGGCGACGCGCTGAAGCCGCTGCCGATGAGCGGCAGTCGCTGCCTGTACAGTTCCTCGCCGGTCCGTAGGTCGTAGGCGTCAAGGAGGCCGTTGTTGGCGAGCACGTAGAGGATGCCCTGATAGACCAGCGGCGTCGGCATGTATGACCCGCGGCCCGTGCGGCTCCACGCGACCGCTTCGCTACTGGCCTTGCCCTCGGGCAGGGTGAGATCTCCGCGAGCGCCGGCCCGCACGACGAAGATCGGACGCTCGGGCGCGCGGCCGCTGACGACGACGAACATATCTTCGGCGAAGACGGGCGTCGGCGCCGTAATCTTCGAACTGCGCCCCAGCCGCCACAACTCCTTCCCCGTGCGTGGGTCGTAACCTCGGATGTGGTTTGACGCATTCGCGACCAGTACCGGACCAGCCGATGTCGCCGCGACGGTCGGCGTCCCCCAAGACGGGATTTCGTCGCGCTCGGTCTTCCAGACCGTCTTGCCGGTGTCGGCGTCCAGAGCCAGCATGAATGAATCGTCTTGGGTGTCGCACTGAAGGATGACCAAGCCATTCCAGATGATAGGTGAACTGGCGGAACCCCATTCATACGTCGGAATGTCGTAAGCGCCGAAGTCGAGTCGGCCCAAATCGACCTTCCAGAGGAAGCGCCCGTTGACGTCATAGGCGTGGACGCCTTCCGAGCCGAACCACGCCACCACCACGCGGCCGTCGGTGGCAGGAGTCGAGTTGGCGTAGGTCGATTTGATGTGGCGCTTATCGACCGGCACACCGAGGTGTGCGGCGCGCTCCCAGAGAACCTTGCCGGTGCCTTTGTCGAGCGCGTAAATCATCCAGCGGTGGCGCGAGCGATCTTGGGAGGCATCGCCATCGCCGTACAGGCCGGGTCGGAAGGTCGCATTCTGATCGCTGCTGACGGCGCTGGTGACGAAAATTCGATGTCCCCAGACGACCGGGCTGGAGTGCGCGAGCCCGGGAATCGGCGTGCGCCAGACAATGTTCTCGCCCGTCTTAGCGTCCCAACGTTCGGGGAGATTCTGCCGCTCGGCCACACCGGAAGCCTGCGGTCCGCGAAAGGAGGGCCAACTCCCACTCGGAGTGCTGGGAGCAGGGCGCGCAGGCGCTCTCGCCCCGGCGGCGGTCCTCACAATTCGCCGCGGTGTCTTGATTTTCATCCCACCGGCGGGCGACCAAGTGCTGCGGTCGAGAATCATTCGTCGTGGCCTGCAATCATCGGAGATGAGGTTGAAGCTGACGCCGTTACCATTCGTCTGAATCCGATACCGCCCGGGTTCTTCACAACCGGCGGGGCCGCCGGAGGTTGTCAACTCGATCTCATCGCCCTTGCTTTTCCAAGCGCCCTTCATGGTGGGCCAGCGGTCGCCCTCCAAAGTAAAGGCGCCGCCAGCATCGAACCGCGCGACAAAGACACCAAACGTCAAAGGGGAGGACGGGACTTGCACGTCCGTCTGCTGGCTCGCGCCTGCTGGGATCGAGGCGCTGCCGGTGATCACAATTCCGGTCGCGAGCGCCAGCGCGATCCCAAACCTGGTGCCGTCCATTCTCTTCATATCCCTCGCCACCCTCTCATAACTTGGAACCGCCGGTGCGGTCACTGTCTACAGCCACTCGAAAAGTGTGATCGGAACCATTACAAATGCGTCATAAAACTGATGACGGAGTTGTGTTCAGCCAGTGCGCTCACCCTGCTGGGATGATCAATCTCTTCAAGGATGAGAGCCGCTAAAGACAGGACGACATTGAGTAGGCCGGATGAAATCTTCAACTCTTCGATCGATATTTAAGTCTCGGGATGAAAGGAAAACATCGACTTCGTCGAATCGCGTCGTAACGCAGACGACATGGCTCAAGGGTAGCGCTTCGAGAACTAACCTCTCTTCTTATTCGGCCTCGGGGTAAAACCACGGCTCTCCGGCAGCTTCTTCGCCGGAGGAGTAAATCCTTGTTCCTTACTGTTATCCGCCCGCTCCGCAATTTCTTTCCTGACGGCTTCCTTCAATCGTTTTTTCGCCCGTTTATTCATAACGGAGAGTATACAGTAGGACCGATGTTGCTATCATCTCGACCATGAACAGAGAGAATCGCAATTTAGAAGTCAGGCGCACCCCAACAGGGTGAGAGGGTTATTCGCGACAGATTTCATCCCCAGAGGTCAACTAATCATCGAGCACAGAGGGTCGGCTTCTCCTGTCCATATCAGCGGACAAGAGCCGTGGTAAAGACTTATTCGGGATCATTTTCAAGTGGACCTTGACGGCAGTTCCCATGAGAATAAGAAAAGTCCCGGCTCACCGGGTCTTCGTTTAGCTGTGCATATTCAGCGAGGAATGCCACCCGACCGCGCTTACGTGCCCTCGTATGGCTCGACGCCAGCATCGACTATCCCCCAGATCATCGACTCGGGGATGTAGAACGGCCTCTTTGTGATGCATACCCTGAGCGTCTCCTTGGCCTCGTCGTAGGTGACGCGCAACTCGACCCCGTACTGGCCCGCGAAGCTGACCTCGTCCCCGGCGGGGACCATCACCCCCTCCTTTGCTAAATCGCTCCGGAGGTGGTCCAGTTCCGCTCTAGTGATTCCGCCGTAAAGCTTACAGTTCGGCATTCTACTTTCTCCTCTCACCTGAATGCGGCGCGGCGCACGCCGCCCGTGGAGATGGTGCGATGGTTCGTTCGTCAACTGACCTCGCCTCCTCTGAACTTTGAGGTTCAGTTGACAGGGAGTGTCAGATTAAGCCGTGACTAATACACAATTTAGTCTCGTCGCCGCAAGTCGGCCGTGCACCCATCTCGTGAGAAGCGCTCGGCGCGACCACCGACTGCCTTCGCGCGACGTGCCGCAATCAACGAACCCTGATGTTGTAGAGGGCAACCCCACCACCACGAAACTGTGAGGCATGATGAGACGATCTACCTGCGATATATTACCATTCAATTATGAAACCAATCAGCTATGCAAATGGTGGCATGGACCTCCTCGACGCAACGTTTGCGGCGCTCGCCGATCCGACGCGGCGTGCGATTCTGGCCGGTCTCGCGTCGGGCGAGGCGTCGGTGGCTGAGCTTGCCGAACCGTTCGCGATGAATCAGCCCGCGATCTCCAAGCACCTTAAGGTACTGGAGCGCGCGGGTCTGATTTCGCGCGGCCGCGACAAGCAGCGGCGGCCGTGCCGGCTCGAGGCGAGGTCGCTCAAGGCGGTTGCCGAGTGGGCAGAGAACTATCGCCACTTCTGGGACGCGAGCTTTGAACGACTGGATGGATACCTACAACAGATGAAAGAGAAGGAGTGGAATCATGGGCGACGGCAAATAGGGTTGGGGTCACGACGTTTACGACACCATCGGATCGGGAAATCATCGCGACGCGCGTCGTGGACGCACCGCGCAGGCTCGTTTGGGAGGCTTGGACCAACTCGGAGCACGTGCCGCACTGGATGCTTGGCCCGGAAGGCTGGACCATGCCGGTGTGCGAAATCGACCTTCGTCCCGGCGGGGCTTGGCGCTTCGTCTGGCGCGGACCTGACGGCGCCGAGATGGAGATGCGCGGCGTATACTGAGAGATTGGCCCGCCCGAGCGGCTCGTCAACACCGACTCGTGGGGCGGTGACTGGCCCGAAACGCTCAACACGCTGGTCCTCACGGAGGATAACGGCAAGACGACGATGGTGTGCACGGTTCTCTACTCGTCGAAGGAGGCTCGCGACAAGGCGCTCGGAACCGGGATGAAGGAAGGCTGGTCGCAGAGCTACGACCGTCTCGACGCAGACAACTCTTGCGTGTCTCCTATCGCCGTCACCTGTTACTCCTTCGGTGCGGAGCGCATTGGATTGATGCCGCATTTGATAGCAGCACCTCACCCCGGCTCAGAGTCGGATAGCTGCGAACCGGATCGCCGAATTCTTTTCTTCCGTTCATTACCTCACACCGCCGAGATGATGTTGACGAATTATATACTCCTCAATAATATATGGCTATGTCATATATAGGCGCACACATTCTCGACCGGGAGTTGAAGAAAGGCAGCGCCGAATTGTTGATTCTTTCGCTGGTTGGAGCCCAGCCCCGGCACGGCTATGACATCGGGAATTTGATCGAGCAGCGTTCGCAGGGCGTGCTGCGTTTCAATGTCGCTTCACTCTACCCGCTGCTGTACCGCTTGGAGCGGCGTGGCTGGATTCAGGGTCGCTGGGTAGAGAAGGCCGGTCAACGAAGGCGGCGTTATTACCGCCTGACTCCCGAAGGGAAAAAGGTCTTAGCGACGCAACGCAGTGGCTGGCTTGAGTTTGTCGAGGCGGTCAATCGCATCATCGGAATCGAACATGCCTGACTGGAAAGCAGAGATCACAAGGCGGTTGTCGGGGTCGGGGCTGGCGCCGACCCGGGAGGCCGAGATCATTGAGGAGATGGCCCAGCACCTCGATGATCGCTATGAGCAGGCGCGACAGGGCGGCGCGACCATAGAGGAAGCCTCTCAAGCAGTGCTGCTCGAATTAAACGAGAGCCATGTGTTGGCTCAGGAGTTGCGCCGGGTCGAGCGCCCCGTCCGGCACGAGCCGGTGGCGACGGGGGCACGAAGGAGAATGAACATGTTTGGGGATCTCTGGCAAGACTTGCGTTACGGCCTGCGGATGCTGTTGAAAAACCCCGGTTTCACCGTTGTGGCCGTGATCGCTTTGGCTTTAGGGATTGGCGCGAACAGCGCGATCTTCAGTGTGGTCAATACCATCCTGCTGCGCCCCTTGCCTTATCGAGACCCTGACCGGCTCGTGATGGTCTGGGAGGACAATACCAAAGGAGGGTATCCACGCGATACGCCCGCGGCTGCTAACTACGTTGACTGGCGTGATCAGAACCAAGTCTTTGAAGGCATGGCAGCAATTGCCGACATGAGCTTTAACCTGACGGGCACCGGCGAGCCGGAAAGGATCGACGGCAAGCGTGTCTCGGCTAATCTCTTCCCCTTGCTGGGCGTCGAGCCGCACTTAGGCCGCGCGTTCCTGCCGGAAGAAGATCAACTCGGCGGGGATCGCGTCGTTCTCATGAGCCACGGCTTGTGGCAACGCCGATTCGGGTCCGACGCGGCAATTACGGGCAAGCCTCTCACCTTGAACGGCGAAAGCTACACGGTCGTCGGCGTCATGCCGCCACACTTCCAGTTTCCCAGTCGCGAAGATGATCTGTGGGTTCCCATCGCTTTCACCTCCCAAGAGGCCTCCAACCGCGGAAGACACTACTTAAAGGTCGATGCGCGCATGAAGCCCGGTGTGACGCTGCAACAGGCGCAGGCGGAGATGAGCACCATTGCCGCTCGCCTGCAACAGCAGTACCCCGAACAAAACACAAACCTCGGCGCCACCGTCATTCCTTTACACGAACAGGTTGTCGGCGACATCAAACCGGCCCTCCTTATCCTGCTGGGCGCGGTCGGGTTCGTCCTGCTGATCGCCTGCGCCAACGTCGCTAACCTGCTACTGGCGCGGGCCGCGGTGCGGCAAAAAGAGATCTCCATCCGCGTCGCGCTCGGCGCGAGCCGTTCGCGTTTGCTCCGGCAATTTCTGACGGAAAGTATTTTACTGGCCGCGCTCGGAGGTGGCGTCGGATTGCTGCTGTCGCTGTGGGGAGT
>JBOGOY010000218.1:0-6425 GCA_050748185.1 Pyrinomonadaceae bacterium | reverse complement strand
ACAGCCGCAACCCCTCATCAGTCATGTCCACTTTGATTTGGTCTTTGTGGGAGGAGAATTCCGGGCGCGACTGAAATTTCTTCTGCAACAGCTCGGCGGTGCTGTAGAGAGCCTGCTCGTTGTCTTTGTTAGTGAGAGGGCTGGGCTCTTTGCTAAGTTTAGTGGGGCCGCCGAGGACGCCGCCGCTCATCGTGTCGAAAACGCCGGGCGAGCGGAAGTAGTTGGCGATCGACTGCTTGAGCTTCTGGTCCCCCTGCGAAATGAGCCACAGCACCATGAACAGCGCCATCAGCGCCGTCACCAGATCGGCGTAGGCCACTTTCCAAGAGCCGCCGTGGTGGCCCCCCCCGTGCCCCTTGACCTTCTTGACGCGCCGCCGCGGTTTTTTCTCCGGGTCTTTCATGGAAGAAGTAGTCAGTAGTCAGTAGTCAGTAGTCAGTAGAAAGGCATTCATATGCTGGCTACTAACTACTGGCTACTGGTTACTTATCTGGGCTTAATCTCCCGCAGTTGCGGTTCGAGTTCGGCGGTGGAAGGACGGTCGAAGCTATAGACGGCCTTGCGGGCGAATTCGACGGCGGTCGAGGGAGCCGCGCCGTTGGCGAAAGAAATCAGGCCGGCCTTGATGCAGCCGAAATACTTGGCTTCGTCGTGGGCGAGGTTTTCGAGGTTGGTGGCGATGGGGCCGACCATGCCGTAAGAAAGCAGCAGGCCGAGGAAGGTACCGACCAGCGCGGCGGCGACGTGGTGGCCGATCTCTTCGGGCGGGCCATCGATGTGCTGCATCGTGACGACGATGCCGAGTACGGCGGCGACGATGCCGAGGCCCGGCAGCGAGTCGGCGGCGCGCGTCAGCATCGCCGGAACCATCGCGCTCTCTTCGTGGTGCGTCTCCAACTCGGCTTCGAGCGCCAACTCCAACTCTTCAGGCTCGGCCGCCCCGTTAACCAGCATCTTCATCGCGTCGCAGAAGAATTCGGTCGCGTGATGGTTGGCGAGAAACTTGGGGTATTTCGAGATGATCGAAGAGGCCGCCGGGTTATTAACGTCCTCTTCCAGCGAAAGCAGGCCGCCCTTCTTCGCGTTGACGTACACCTCATATTGCATCCGCAGCAACTCGGCGTAAGTCGCCTTGTTGTAGGGCGAGCCCTTCAGCGCGGCCGGAACCTGCTTGGTGATCAGCATCAGCATCTTGAGCGGATTGGCCGTTACGAGCGCGCCTATCGCGGCCCCGCCGATGACGACCAACTCGGACGGCTGGAACAGCGTCCCGAACGGACCGCTGACCATCGCGAACCCGATGGCGATGCTTAAGAAAACGATGATGATGCCGACGATGATGAACATAAATCTGACTCCCCGAGGCGACGTCCGGCCGGCGAGGCGCGGCCGTCTCATCCGTATCGGCCAACGGAGCGAAAGACTTTAAGGCAGTGGCAGGCGACGGGTGACAGGTCAAAACAGTGACGAGTGACAGGTGACAGGTGACAAGTAAGAACGGTCCTCCTTCTGTCACTTGTTACTTATCACTGTTCACTCTCTGCTCCTGTCACCCGTCACTTCCCTAAACTATCTGTAACAAGTCCTGAAGCGTCTGGTTGATCGTGGTGATGACGCGGGAATTGGCTTGGAAGCCGCGCTGGGCGACGATGAGGTCGGTGAACTCCGAGGCGATGTCCACGTTGCTTTGTTCGAGCGCGCCGCCGAGGACGCCGCCGCGGCCGCCGCTGTCAGGCTGCCCGACCGAGGGCTGACCTGAACCGGGCGTCTCGACGTAGAGGTTGTTGCCGACGTGGCTGAGGCCGCTCGGCGCGTTGAAGGTGGCGAGCGCGAGTTGGCCCAACTGATAACGCTGGCCGTTGCTGAACACGGCGGACAGCGTGCCGCTGCGGTCGCCGAAGACGAGTCCCGTCAAAGTGCCAGAGGCAAAGCCGTCCTGCGCGGTCGAAGAGACGGTGGAAGGAGAAGCGTAGTTCGTCAGGTTCGGCGCGTTGGTTCCCGGCTGGCGCAAGTTGAGCGCAATCGAGGGCAGCGTCGCGCCGCCGAGTTGCGTCTGGTCGGGCACGATCGACAACGTGTTCGGCGTCGCCAATCGGCCGTTCGCGTCGAAGGTAACGGCCACGGGGGCGTTCGAGGCCGCGCCGCCGTCGATGCTGGCGTTGGCCGCCACGCCGTCGAGCGTCGCGTTCAACAGATAGGAGCCGTCCGCCTGCTTCGTCATGACGAGGTCGAGCGTGCGCGCCACGCCCCGCGAATCGTAAACCTGCACGGGCGCGTGAAAGACGTCGCCGGCCGGGTCCGAACTGTTGAGGTTCATCCGCAACGTCGCCTCGGAAGTCGTGACGGGGGCGATCGTGTCGCCCAGCGGGATGCGAAGCGAGTCGGGGATCGAGCCCGCCGGAATCTGGCCGTTGACGGCGGTGTAGCCCTGCACGCGGAAGCCGTTGGGGGTCGTGAGATAGCCGTCGCGGTCGATGTTGAAATCGCCGGCGCGGGTGTAAGCCAGCGCGCCGTCTTTGTCGCGCGCGACGAAAAAGCCGTTGCCTTCGATGGCCGCGTGGGTGCTGGTCCCAGATTCGTTAATGCCGCCTTGCGAGAAGTTGGTGCTGGTCCCGGAGGTGCGGACGCCGTTGCCGGTCTGCACCGAAGAGCCCGAGCCGTTCAGGCGCACACCCGACGAACTGGAAAAGATGTCGGCAAAGCTGATGGACCCACTCTTATACGCGACCGTGTTCGCGTTGGCGATGTTGTTGCCGGTCACGCCGAGCGCGTTCGAGTTGGCGCGCAGGCCCGAGAGGGCGGCCGAAAATGAAAATCCCATAACGTCCTCCAGAAGAAATGATGAATGTGGAATGATGAATGATGAATGAACCTTTAGGGCTGATCCTTATCACCCACCAACCACAATCTTTACGATTGACGATTGACGAGCAGGTCGAGCCGTTGGTTGATGCTGATCAGTTGGTCGAGCGAGTTGAACTGAGCGAGTTGGGCGACGAACTGCGCGCCGTCCTGCGGGGCCAGCGGATCTTGATGTTTAAGTTGTTCGACAAGCAGGGTCATGAACATGTCGCGGTCGCTCTGTTTGGGCTTGCCCGCCGGGGCTGTCGCCGGCTGGTTGGTCCCGGCGGACAGGGCCGCCAGCGCGCCGTTGATGTCGATGTTGTTGATACTCACTTCGTTTCTACCTCCAAGTCCGCGCTCAGGCGCGGAGTGTTAACAGTCGGTCAACCCGCTCGGCGCGGGCGGGAGTCGCCGCGGCCTCGTGGGCCGCGGTTCGTGACGTGGTGCGTTGCTGCGTGGCGTGTGAAGCGTCGGCGGCCGACTGGTCCCCACCGCCGGGCGTGTGGCCGGCGCTGGTGGTCCCGGCGCCAACTTCAAGGGACGCCAGTTGAATCCCGGCCTGTTCGAGCGCGGCGCGTAAGTGGTCAAGCCCGCCGGAGAGAGCGGCGCGGGCCTCTTCGCGCGGGGCCGCGAAGTGTGCGCTCAAGCGGCCTGATTCGTCGCGCGAGAGAGACAGTTGCACGTCGCCCAACTCTTCCGGGTGCAGGCGCAGTTTGATGGTGCGCGTCGCGGTCGAGCGGCGCAGCAGATCGCGCATGGTGTCGATAAGCGAACCGAGTGATTCGCGCGAGAAGGGAACGGTTCGTTCGCTGTCGCCCGTCGCGGTTGTTTCTAAACCCGGTTGACGGCCGTCTGCGTTGAGGGCCGCACCCGCAGCGGAAGCCTCTGCCACGTTAGTGTTTTCCGGTTTCGCTCCGGCCGACTTTTCAGACGCCTCTTCCAGCAGGTTCGATAGCGACAACCGTTCGTGAGACGCGCCTTGCCGCTCGCTGCCGGTCGTGTTCGACTCGGACGGCGGGAAAAAATCAAGCGGCGAAAAACTTCCTTCCGCCGGCAAGAGTTGTGAACCTTCCACCCGGTCGGCGGGCGCGCCCGATTCAACCTGCACGTCCTCGATCGCCGAGAAGATGCCTGCGGGCGGTTGGCCCCCGGCCGCCGCGGCGTGCTGAAAGTGGCGTCTGAATTCCGCCGGTTGGTCCACCGAGGGAAGAACGAAGCCGGCATTCGCCGCCGCCGCTTCCGGCGTGGTCGCCAAAGCCTCAGGCGGAGTCGCCAAACCTTCCGCCGAGATACTGAACGGCTCGCTGCCGCCTTGTGTCAGAGTGAACAGGGGCTCGGCGGCGGCAAACGAGTGTTGGTCGCTCTGGCCTACAACCGTGAAAGTCGGTAGGTCCGTCGCGCCACCACCACCCGCTTCAAACACCAATTGAATTTCAGTGGGTTGTGCCGGAGCGGTGAAGCCGGCGGCCATCGCGGCCAGCAGCGACGAGAAATCGTCGGGCTGCGAACCGGCCTGCTCGTCGGTTGGAGGTCGGCGCGACAGGCCGCCCTGTTCGTTCGCATGTGTGAGTGAATTAATCAACACCCGGCCCCCTCCTGCTGCTGCTGCCGGCGGGCCGCCCCGAGCGTGGCTAGTTCGTCGAGCATTAACTGTTCGCGGCGCGACGCTTCAAACTCGAAGCGAGACCGCTGCCGCTCGCGCAGCGTAGAAGTGACTTCGCAGTTGCGCGTCGCCTCGACGAGATGCTGGCGGAGCCGGTCGCGCTCTCCTTCAAGCTCGGCGATGCGACCCCGCGCGGCGCGTTCTGAATTCAACAGCGAAGAGAGATAGTCTGAGCGGGCGGCCAGATCAGCCGGATCCAGTGGGGCATTCTGCATCAGCGAAGCGCAATCGCGCTCGTAGGCGAGCCGTGTTTCGATCACGCCGTCGAGCCGCGCGTGGGCGTCGGTCAGGCGCGCGTAGGCGCGTGCGAGTTCGCGCTCGGCCTCTTCGCGGCGCGTCTCGCGCAGGTCGTGGACGGATTGCAGGGTGAAGCGGAATTTCATCTGAGGGTCTCCGGGTTGACTCCGATTTGTTGCAACTGTTCGATGGACGTTCGGGCGTCGGTCGCCTCTTCGCGATCCTGTTTGAGGAACCGCATCATTTCGTCGTGACTGGCGATCGCTTCATCCACCACGCGGTTGCTGCCCTTCTGGTAAGCCCCGATATTGATCAGGTCTTCGGCCCGCTCGTAGGCGGCGAGTCGCTCGCGGACGCGGCCGGCGGCGCGGCGGTGCTCGGGCGAGGCGAGTTCCGAGAAAAGTCGCGACGCGCTGTGCAGCACGTCGATGCAGGGGTAATGGTTGCGCGCGGCGAGCGAGCGCGAGAGGACAACGTGACCGTCGAGGATCGAGCGCACGGCGTCGGCGACCGGCTCGTTCATGTCGTCGCCGTCCACCAGCACCGTGTAGAAGCCGGTGATCGAGCCGCCCGCGTTGAAGCTGCCGGCGCGCTCTAAGAGGCGCGGCAACAGCGCAAAGACCGAGGGTGTGTAGCCGCGCGAGGAAGGCGGTTCGCCCGCCGCGAGGCCGATCTCGCGCTGGGCCATCGCAAAGCGGGTCACGGAGTCCATGATGAGCAGCACGTTCGCGCCACAATCCTTGAAATATTCGGCGATGGAGGTGGCCGCGAGCGCGGCGCGGATGCGGACCAGCGGCGAATCGTCCGAGGTCGAGACGATGACGACCGAGCGCTTCATCCCTTCTTCGCCCAGTTCGCGCTCGATGAAGCCGCGCACCTCGCGGCCGCGCTCGCCGATCAGCGCGATGACGTTGACCTCGGCCGAAGTGTGCTTCGCCATCATGCCGAGGACCGTCGATTTGCCGACGCCCGAGCCGCCGAAGATGCCGATGCGCTGGCCTGCGCCGACGGTCAGCAGGCCGTCGATGGCGCGGACGCCGGTCGAGAGGATGTCGGTGATGTTGGCGCGTGCGAGCGGGTTGGTGGCCTCGCGGTTGAGCGGATACGAGCCGTCATGTTCGATGGGGCCGAGGTCGTCGAGCGGCCGACCGAGGGCGTCGATGACGCGGCCTAAGAGCTGCGCCCCGACGGGCACGTCGGCCGCCGCTCCGGCCGCGACCACGCGGTCGCCGGCACGCACCGCGGGAGTGCGCCCGAGGGCCATCGTCAGCACGGTCGAGTCGCGAAACCCGATCACTTCGAGCGGCGTATCGGGCTCGCCCGGAGAGCGTCCCTTCAGGTGGCAGAGATCGCCGACCGACACCGCCGGCCCCTTCGACTCGATGACCAGCCCGGCAGAGCGCGTCACCGCGCCGACCGAGAGCATCGTGTCGATGCGCTGGAGGCGGCGGAAATAAGGGGCCAGCGGCGAGCGCTCCAGCCCGCCGCTTTCATGTATCTGCCCGTCGCGTGGTAGGAGAGTCATTGGCTGATACATAAAAAGTAAAAGTTGAAGTGACCGCTGGGAGCGCACGCCATTAGTTCATTGACAAGGATGGGTTGTGTTTGCGGCTGTGCCGCCCGATGTGCGGTGAGGCTCAGCCTCACCGTGCGCGACCCTTTTCTTATTCCGGGGCTGCGC
>JBOGOY010000217.1:0-6429 GCA_050748185.1 Pyrinomonadaceae bacterium | reverse complement strand
CCGCTGCGGTGACCGCGACGCCGACCCCGACGCCCACCCCTGTGCCGCGCCCTTCGGGGCCGATCGAGTTCGCGGACGTGACGGCCGAGGCTGGCATCCGCTTCAGGCACAATAACGGCGCGGCCGGCAAGAAATATTTGCCGGAGACCATGGGTGCGGGCGCGGCCTTTCTCGACTACGACAACGACGGCTGGCAGGACGTTCTGCTGATCAACTCCGCGAACTGGCCCGAGTTGAAGAAGGGCGGCCGGAGTTTCTCGGCGCTCTACCGCAACAAACAAGACGGCACGTTTGAGGACGTGACGCGCGCGGCCGGCCTCGCCGTCGAGATGTACGGCATCGGCTGCGCCGTCGCCGACTATGACAACGACGGCTTCACAGACATCTTCGTCACGGCGGTCGGCCCCGACAAGCTCTTTCGCAACCTCGGCAACGGCAAATTTCAGGACGTGACGGCGCGCGCAGGGGTGGGCGACCCCGGCTTTGGGACCAGCGCCGCGTGGCTCGATTACGACACAGACGGAAAGCTCGATCTCTTCGTCGCTAATTACGTCCAGTGGTCCCCGGAGACGGACGTGCACTGCACGCTCGACGGGAC
The DNA here is from genome assembly GCA_050748185.1 of Pyrinomonadaceae bacterium. Lineage (GTDB taxonomy): Bacteria > Acidobacteriota > Blastocatellia > Pyrinomonadales > Pyrinomonadaceae > JACCRA01. The sequence goes on along the minus strand of JBOGOY010000217.1, from coordinate 5,831 downwards.
CAACAAGTCTTACTGTACGCCGCAGAAGTATCAGGGGCAGAGCCCGACGCTCTATCGCAACCGCGGCAACGGGACGTTCGAGAACGTCACGGAGCGCGCCGGCCTCGCCGACCCGACGAGCAAGGCGCTCGGCATCGCGCTCATCGACTATGACGACGACGGACAAACGGACATCTTCGTCGCTAACGACACCGAGCCAAACAAGCTTTATAAAAACAACGGCAACGGGACGTTTACCGACGAGGGGCTGGTGGCGGGCGTGGCCTTCGGCGAGTCGGGCGCGGCGCGCGCCGGGATGGGGGTAGACGCGGCCGATTACGACGGCTCGGGCCGGCAGAGCCTGATCATCGGGAATTTTACGAGCGAGCGAATGGCGCTTTATCGGAATGAAGGTAACGGTCTGTTTACGGACGAGGCGCAGGCGTCGGGGATCGGGAAGATGTCCGAACAATCTCTGACCTTCGCGACCTTCTTCTTCGACTACGACTTGGACGGGTGGCCGGACATCTTCGCCGTCAACGGACACGTCTCCGACGACATTCAGAAGGTGCAGCCGCGCGTCCGCTACGCGCAGCCGCCGCACCTGTTTCGCAACCTCGGGCGGCGCAGATTTGAGGAAGTGACAGGCAAGGTGGGCCGGGCGTTGCGGCGCGCGGTCGTCGGGCGTGGCGCAGCCTACGGCGACTACGACAACGACGGCGACCTTGATCTTCTCGTCACCGCCAACAACGGCCCGGCGCGGCTCTACCGCAATGACAACGCGAACCAGAACGATGTGCTCCGCGTGAAACTCGTCGGCAACCAGTCGAACCGCGACGCCGTCGGCGCGAAAGTGACGGTGAAAGGCGCGGGCGGAAGACAGAGTCTCTCAGGCGTGGTCCGCACCGGTTCGAGCTACGCCTCGCAGAGCGAACTGCCTTTGACCTTCGGCCTCGACCGCCCCGGCGACACGGAGAAGATCGTCACCCTCGGAATTCTCTGGCCGAGCGGCGGCCGAATGACCGTCCAGCAGGTCAAGGCCAACCAGTCGCTCGTCATCCAAGAGGGGCAGGGCATCGTTAAAGCCGAGCCGATCGTCTTCGCCCGCGCCGCCGCGCCACCGACGCCCGCGCCGACGCCCGTGGCTCAGACTCAAAAATAGATTCAGGCGTGGGGTGAGTTGCCATCCGCAGATCAGTCGCCGCCTGCCATTAGTCGCTCGTACTTTTCAATTAAAACAAAAGTGTCTGAAGGCAAAACGAGAGGCAGCACCCTCATCAATGCTGCCTCTCTTGGCAAAACAGTTCAATGCCGCCGCGCGGTGGGAAAATGCGTCTATCCTTTTCTTCGCTTCCTAACCGCCGCGATGCCGGCGAGGCTTGCGCCGAGCAGCACGAGCGTGGCCGGTTCGGGCACGGCTTGAAGTTGCCCCCGAATCTCGCCGTTCGGAAAGAGATTCGAGTGGATGTTGAAGTAAGTCAGCCCGCCCTGTAAGCCCGCAAGGAAGGCCGCTTGCGCCCCGGCCACCGTTCCGCCGTTGGCGGTTATGAAGCCGGCTCTATAGGTGGAAGCGAGTGTTAGATCAAAAGTCTGCAAGTAAGAACCGGCCGTGACGCCCGCGGGGAATCCCGGAAACGTCGGGGTCGTCGTGGCGACGCCGGCATTCTCTCCCGGCGGAACGCAGCAGTGGATGTGCGCCGCGGTGGTGTTGCCGAGCAAGCCGCTGAAGGTGGCGCGGACGGTCATGAAATTACCGTCTATGGTAACGACCGCGCTGCCGATACCGGGCGAAGCGTTGGGCGGCACCTCGTTTGTGCCGGCTAGCGTCGTGATGAAGATCAACGGGTCTGCTTTGGCCACGCCGGACAAAGCCGAAAGGGCCACCATTACGGCAAGAAGGTTGAGAATCTTTTTCATCGCTTAACTCTTTCTTTCGTCGCGAAGGAGACAAAGGCGCCACAGTGTCAGAGTCGGAAAAAGCGACTGACGCTAAGGAGCGCGGATTTAATTTGTGGGGGAACTGTTAGGGCGCACACGCTACTCTCTTTTCCGCCCCGGCGTCAACGGTTATTTCGCCGGTTGCGGATAGCTCATGTGCGGGGACCAAGTTGAACGGCGTGACGGTTTCTTCTCCCGCATGAGCTTTGGACCCGCAGCTTTCCCTCGAGGAAATTGTCTCGACGCACCACTACAGGAAGTTGGGCATTGTCGGAGAAGGTCTTCAACTACTTAACCAAAAAAACACGGGCCGGCTAACTTCCGAGAAGTTGGCCGGCCCGTGAATTTAGGAAGTAATTGGTCTGCTCTTACAGATGTAACTCGATTACTATAGACATTTCACGCCTCAAGTATTGGCGTGAGACGCAGGCATTCATCGATGAATAGTATAAAACCACAATTAAGCCGCTGATAAAAATAGTGAAGGCCGGATGATGAATCCGGCCTATATGATTTCTGGGAGGCAGGGAGTCGAACCCCGAAAACCTGATCCAGAGTCAGGTGTGATACCATTTCACCACCTCCCACTAAGGCGTTAAAGAATTTACGGGTGGCGGCGGCGGTTGTCAACCGGGCGTTCGACGGCGGCGAACGTGCGCCGCTCGCGTCTCGGCGTCAATCGTGTTAGCGCCGCTCCGGGGCGTTGACTGTGGCCTCCGCGCGGGTGAAAACCTCGAAGCGTTTGCCTTCAAAGAGGTAGGCGTTCTCGCCGCGCTTGAAGCCAGTGAGCAGTGCGAGCGGCGCGGCCGGGCCGAGCAAAAGGCCGGTGATGACCGTCTGCGTCGCGACCTTCGCGCCTTTGCTGTCGCCAACGATGCGGCCCGCGGCCTGAAGCGGGAGGCGCGTGCCGTCTGCGGCCGTCACCTCCGTCATCTCCCACACGAGGCGGCCCGCGCGCCCGAAGTGCCCGCCCCGGCTCGCCCTCGTCACACGCCCCGTCGCCGTCGCCCCCGCCTCGATGATCGTCACGCCGCCGACCTTGACCGGGTTAACCACGCGGAAACTGATCAATTCATTCTGCCGCACATGTTGGGAATTAATAGTGTATGCCGCCTCGATCTCCACCAGCGTGCCGGCGGGAAGCTTCACCGCGAGCATTTTCGGCGGTTCGAGGTCGCCGGCCGTCGCGTTCTTCTCTGCCATGACCATCGCCAGCAACACCGCGTCGGGCACGCCTTCGGCCTTGAGCCGCTGTAACTCCGTAGGCGATGTATCAAAGTCGCAGGCGGAAGATTTGATTCTGGCGACGATGATTTCGGCGGCGAGACCCCCTTTAGCCATTTCCACCACATCCGTGTTGCCGAACGGCGTGCCAGCCGCTTGTGACACTTGGATACTTTTCGCTGCTTCCGGCTGGGAGGCAGCAGTCGATTGTGCAAGCGCTGTGTCGGTGACGAGTAAGACCAGTGAAAGGGAAATGATGATTGGCTTCATGCGGGACGCTCCTGTGTGGATTTCTTGACGCAAAAATGCGCGGCAACCGAAGTGCCACGCATTTTTACGTCAATGCTCGGAGTTGTCGGGAGGGATTAGGACACTTTGGGGAGCGTCCTCAAACTTAAATCTTACTGTGCAGCTAGAAAGCTAGAAAATCACGTAAGAACTTGCCAAGCACGTAGTTCCCTAGCGACTAAAGTGGTCTTAGCTCTTCACGGTAACTTTCTTTTCCTCGTCGGTGAAAGCCTTGATCTTCGTGCCTTCTTTGATCTTGGCGTCCTTGCCTTTCTTTAAGAAGCCGAGTGGCCCGAACAGAACGACAAGGGCAACGGTCGTACCTGTCTTATCGTCGCCCTCTTTGCCTTTTGACGCGCGCAATTTGATCTTTTGATCATCGACCGTTGTGGTTGATTCAACTCTGATGCTGAGGGCGCCAGCTTTACCCATGCGCCCGTTTTTCTTGGCATTGGATACAACGCCTTTCACGAGCGCGCCTTTGGAGATGATTACTTGGCCGTTGACCTTAACGTCTTCATCGATCTTGAAGGTCAATGGATCGCCCTCGGTCGCGGTCTTGCTGGAAATCTCTTCGGTCGTGACTACGGTAATTTCGGTTCCGTCCGGAATGATGACTTCCGCAGAGCCATTGGCGGTCTTTTCCTGCGCGCGCATAGTCAGGGGAACTACTGCCTGCACAAGCATGAGGAGAGACAGAGTGAGGGCGACAGTTTTCGCCCGAAGGGGATGCTTCATGATGTTTCTTCCTTTTCAGTTAATGGTGAGAGCGAGCGCAAGGGCCGATCGCAGGGGATTCAACAAGCTGTGAGTGATGAGGCCGGAGCGGAGAAGTAAGCCCCGACCATGAACGATCTGAGCGACTGGTTACCACTGTTAAGTGAAGACCAGACCGCCGGAAACCTTAAATCTCCTAAACTACAGCCTCTTCTTCCTCAATGAGGTAAGGCGTGACCTTAGCCGGCTGCTCGTCGGCGTCCGCCGAGAGGATTTGCTGGACGATCGGCAAGCTGAGCGTGTGCTTTTTCGAGATGCCGGGGACCGGTTTGCCGGCGGCGTAGACGGCGTGGCGGCCGTGCTCTTGGTACCAGTCGGCGAGGCCCGCGGTCTTGTGCATGTTCTCGATGATCTGCCGCCAGCCGACGCCGGTGTTGTAGGCGCAGAAACTGACCTCGCCCTCCTGCGTGCCGTAGGGGATGACGCACATCTCTGTGCGGCGGAAGTCGTAGTTGAACAAGTCCTGAAACCACATGCCCTCGACGCACAGCACGCGCCACTGGTCGGCTGGGTCTTCTGATCCGTGTTGCGTCTTCATGCGGTCGTTGCGATCCGAGTTGGCATTCGCGGACGAGGGCTTGAAGAGGTTGATGATTTGCGAGATGGGGAAGCCCTCGGGCGCTTGCGTCGGATCGAAGTTGCGCATGATCGCCATCGCCAGTTGGGCCATCGTCAGCTTCTGGCCGCGGGCGGTGTCGGTAATGAGCGAGACGTCGTGCATGAACCGCTCGTAGTCGAAGAATTTGAAGAGCGGAGTCCACTCGCCGGTGTGGCGGTTGACGACCATCAGTGTGAAGACGCCGCAATTCGGATGACAGTTGCAACTGGACCAGCCCCACGGCGCGTCGGCTCCTTGCAGCATGTCCATCACCGAAGTGAACGCCGAATAGGATGAGAGCGGGAACCAGTCGCGGTGCGCTTTCAAGTCGCCGCCGAGTTGGCTCTCCAAATCAGTCGCCATGCCGGCGAGCGTGTAGCGCTGTTTAATGCGGACGGCGTCCGGCACGTCTTCGTCGCGCCCCGTGAAAGAGACCGGCTGGAAGGCGATGGTCTGGACCTTGTCAATGTTCTTCGCGGCGAACTCGACGATCTGGCCGATGGCGTCGTTATTGATCGTGTTGACGATCGTGGTGACGAGCGTCACCTTGATGCCGACTGAGGCTAAATTCTCGATCGCGCGCAACTTCACGTCGAACAGGTTGCCGACGCCGCGGTGCTTGTTCTTTTCCTCGGAGACGCCGTCGAACTGCAAATAGACGCCGTGCTGGCCGGCCTCTTTGGCGGCCTTGCAGAACTCGATGTCTTCGGCGTAGCGGATGCCGTTGGTGGCGGCCAGTATCCGGTAGAAGCCGACCTGCTTGGCGTAAGCGACCGCTTCGAGGAAGTAGGGCGAGAGCGTCGGCTCGCCGCCCGAAAACAGAATGATGACTTGTCGCTTCGGCTTGAACGAGACGGCGCGATCGAGGATCGCTTTCGTGTCCTCAAAGGTCGGTTCGTGGACGTAACCGACCTGATTGGCGTCCATGAAGCACGGGTTGCACATCATGTTGCAGCGGTTGGTGAGATCGACCGTCAACACCGCGCCGCGCCCGAACTTGATGTCTGAAGTGCCGTGCCGGTGAACG
>JBOGOY010000216.1:0-6450 GCA_050748185.1 Pyrinomonadaceae bacterium | reverse complement strand
GTCGTGGAGCGCGCCGTCGGTGCGCGCCCGATCGAGCACGTGGCCGGTCTGCGGATCCGCGTGCTCGTTGAAATACTGGAACGCGCGGCGCGAGAGGTCTTCGAGGAAGGCTTCGTCTTCCGCCGCGAGGCGAAAAGTTGAAGTCGTCTTATTGGGCGCGCGTTGCGCCGCACCGGTTGGCGGGACGACGCCGAGGACGGCAAGACAAATGATGAGGAAGAATGACAGCGCGCGCTGGAAGCGGCGAGGGCTGAAGCGTGGACTTGGGTTATTCACAAACTGAGTATTATCTGAGACGGTTTTAGCGGCTGTGCCGCTCAACAAGAGACTCGCGAGAACCACCTTACTTCTCGACGACCGTCAAACTCGCCTCTAGCCCGCCCTCCGAACTGGTCCCCGCGTAGATTTTGAACTCGCCGGGCTCGATCGTAAAGCGCAGCGCGCGGTCGTAGAAGCCGAGGTGTTCCGGCCCGAGCGCAAACTCGACCCGCCGCCGCTCGCCGGGACGCAACGTGACGCGCTCGAAGCCTTTCAATTCTTTGACGGGTCGCGTGACGCTAGAAGCCACGTCGCGCAGGTAAAGCTGCACGACTTCGTCGCCCGCTCGCCGGCCGGTGTTTTCGACTTCGACGCCGACCGTCAGCCGCCCGTCCGGGCGGATTGAAGGCGCGCTCAGCCGCAGGTCAGAGAGGCGGAACGTGGTGTAGCTCAGCCCGTGGCCGAACAGATAGAGCGGCGTCCACGGCACGTCCAAATATTTCGAGGTGTACTTCTGATCGGTCGGCGGCCGGCCGGTACTTTTGTAATTGTAATAAAGCGGGAGTTGGCCGACGTGGCGCGGGAAAGTGACGGGGAGCTTGCCGCCGGGGTTCACGTCGCCGAAGAGCACGTCGGCGATGGCCGGGCCGGCCTGCGTTCCGGCGAACCACGTTTCGAGGATCGCCGGCGAGTTTTCCGCCAGCCAGTTGATCGCCAGTGGCCGTCCGTTCATCAACACCACGGCGTAAGGTTTGCCGGTCGCGTGAATCGCTTGAATCAATTCCAACTGCCGGCCGGGCAGATTGAGCGAGGTGCGCGACGCGGCCTCGCCGCTCATCTCCGCCGTTTCGCCGACCGCGATGATCGTCGCGTCCGCTTCGCGCGCGACGCGCACGGCCTCGGCGATGCCGTCTGCGGCGACCGGCGTCGTCGCGCTGCGGGCCGCGTCGGCGGTCGGCGCGACGTTGGTCCCTCCGGCGTTGCTCGTGGCGGGCGCGGAAGCGTCGTAGTTGCCGGTCACGCCTCGGCCTTCAATCGCCACGCCCTTTGCATAGAGCACGCGCGTCTGCGGCGACACTTTCGCTTTAATTCCTTCGAGCAGCGTGACCGAATCTTCCGCGCGGCCGTCGCCCGTCCACGATCCGAGTTGAGCCTTATTGTCGTTTGCCAGCGGGCCGATGACGGCGATCGTCCGGGCGTTTTTGTCGAGCGGCAGCGTCGCGCGTTCGTTTTTCAAGAGCACCTGTGAGCGCCCGGCGATCTCGCGTGCGGCGGCGACGTGCGCCGGGTTAAAGACGGTCGCGCGCTCGCGCGCCTCGTCGGCGTAAGGGCGCTCGAAGAGGCCGAGGCGGAACTTGATTCGCAACACGCGGCGCACCGCTTCGTCGATCGCGGCCGGCGTCAGTTTGTTACCTTTCAACAGTTGCTCGCCGTGCTGGTTGTAAAGGCGGCTGACCATCTCGATGTCCACGCCGGCCGAGAGCGCGGCGGCGGCCGCGCCCGCCTCGTCTGCCGCGACGCGGTGATTCATCAATTCTTTAACCGACTCGTAGTCGCTGACCACGATGCCGTCGAATTTCCACTCGTCGCGCAAGACTTGGGTGAGGGTGAACGGGTTGGCCGAAGTCGGCACGCCGTTGAGGTCGTTGAAGGCGCTCATGAAGGTGCCGACACCGGCATCCACGGCCGCCTTGAACGGCGGGAAGTAAACCTCGCGCAAAGTCGTCTCGGAGATGTCGGTCGTGTTGTAGTCGCGCCCGGACTCGGCCGCGCCGTAGGCGACCCAGTGTTTGGCGCAGGCGACGACGCGATCCGGCGCGGAGTAGTCCGCCCCCTGAAAGCCGCGCACGCGCGCACGCGCCAATACGGACCCGAGGAACGGGTCTTCGCCCGCGCCTTCGACGACGCGGCCCCAGCGCGCGTCGCGCGCCACATCCACCATCGGCGCGAACGTCCAGTGGACCCCCGCGGCCCGCGACTCGGCCGCCGCGACGGCCGCCGCGCGCTCGACCGCCACCGGATCCCAACTGCTGGCCTCGCCGAGCGGCACGGGAAAGATGGTGCGATAGCCATGGATCACGTCGAACGCGAACAGCGCCGGAATCTTCAGCCGCGACTCGTTGACGGCGATCCGCTGCAACTCGTTGGTGCGCGCCGCGCCGCGCACGTTCAAGGTCGAGCCGAGCAGTCCCCGCCGGATCATCTCGCGGTGCTCCGGCCGGAAGTTGCCGTTGGCTTCGCCGTCGAGCATCTGGAGTTGGCCGAGTTTTTCGGCCAGCGTCATCTGGCTGAGCAGCGTCTCGATCCTCTTTTCAATCTCAGCTTGCGGCGGCGGCAACGCGACGCTCGTCGCCGTCGCGGTGACGAGCGCCAGAACGAGAAGCAAACTCATCGGTTTCGCCAGTTTCACCCGAGACCTCCTGAGAGACGAGAGAAAGATAAATGAATGGGCACCCACCACCGGAGGATGCCCATTCGGGTGGTGCGTATGCGAGCGCGGGCTAGAAACTGAACCGCGCTTGCAATTCGATGACGCGGCCGGCGAGGGCCGACGTGGCGCGCCCGAAGTCGCCGGTGTTGCCGATGTCAACTCTGCTGGTCACGGGTTGGAACGGTGGCAGGTTGAGCAGGTTAAAAGCGTTGAAGAGGTTGGCGCGCAGATCGAGGTTCGCCTGCTCGCCAAGGAACGGCAACCTCGTTTGTTTGACGACGGAGAGATCGATCGAGCGGTAGCCCGGCCCACGAAACGAATTGCGCCCGACGCCGGCCGAACCGCGCGACGTGATGTCGAAAAATCTGACCCCGCCGGGAGTGCCGTTCGGCAAGCGGTCGTTGGCACCGGGAAAAATCCCGTTGATGAAGTCCTGATTCGAGGGATCTTCGATGACGCCGCCGAAGTAACGCGTCGGGCGATCGGGGCGAAAGCCGTCGCCGTTGAGGTCGTTAAACTCGTCGCCGAAGACGACGGGCGTGAACGGGAACCCCGTGTGGGCGCTGAGGATTCCGTTGATCTCAAAGCCGCCGAGCAGCTTGCCGAGGACGCCGCGACCGTCGTTGAAGAACGGAATGCGGTAGAGGCCCGAGATGACGAGGTTGTGCTTGATGTCGAAGTCGGACGGGGCGCGCTCAAGCTGCGGGTTGCCCGGCTCGATCTGCTGCGCGCCGCGCCCGAAAGAGCTGGTGTCGATGCTCTTGCTGAAACGGTAATTGCCTTCGATCTGAAAGTTGCGCGCATAGTTGCTCGTCACGCGCAGCAGCAGGGCGTTGTAATTCGAGTTAACGTCCGGTAGCGCGTAAAGAATGCGGTCGAAGTTGGGGTTGCCGCGCAGACGCGGCGTCACCGGGTTGCCGTTGACATCGCGCGTCTGGACGCGGTCGCGGTTGTTGTCGAACGTGTCGCCGGGATTGAGGCGGTTGAGATCGACCGTGCGGAGCAGTTTGTGTCCGGTGCTGCCCTGATAGCTGATCGAGGTGACGATCTTTCTCGTCAACTGGTATTGCAGTTCGAGCGAGTAGCTATAGACGTAGGCGTTTGGCAACTCTTCGGGCGTGCCGTTGATCTCGACGGGGATGTCGCGGCGGATGAAGCCGCCGGGCAGCGTCCCCGGATTCGGATCGAGCAGGCCGCCGGTTACGGGGTCGATGCCGCGCAGCAGGTTCGGGTTCGTCGGGAAGTTAAACGGCGAGTCGCCGACGGCGAAAGAGTAGAGGATCGGGCCGGGTTCGGCGGCGTTCGTCGTGCCGGAGCAGCAGAGGCCGGCGCGGGCGAAGAACGGCGGGTTGCCGCGCACCTGCACGAGTTGATTCTGGAAGATGCGATCGTAAGAGACGCCGAAGCCGCCGCGGACGACGGCGCGCCCTTCGCCGAGGAGGCCGCGGAACGAGTCGCCGAAATTCGGCGAGTAGGCAAAGCCAAAGCGCGGCGCGAAGTTGTTGCGGTCGGGGTTGTAGAGCCGCTCAACCGCAACCACGCGCCCGTCAACCAGTCCGTTCGGGCCGAAGACATAGTTGGTCAGCCGTCCCTCTTTCTCTGTGAGCGGCGTCTGATACTCGTAGCGCAGGCCGATGTTTAAGGTCAGGTTCGGGCGGAACTTCCAATCGTCCTGCACGAAGGCGGCGTAGGTGTTCGAGCGGAAATAGCGCTGGCCGTTGGCCGCGCCGCCGGTGCGCGGATCGATGGCGATGTTCTGGAAGAACACCGAATCGTTCGCGAAGTCGAGAAAGCTCTTGAAGACGAACTCGGGGCGCGCTTCGGAAATCTCGTTGTTGTTGTTCTGCTCGCGGCGCGCCTCGACGCCGATCTTGATCGCTTGACTGCCGCGTAACAGCGTGGCCGTGTCGCGGAACTCATATGTGTTCTGCGTGCGGTTGTTCGGCGTGCCGCGGTTGATGCCGAAACTCGGCGCGTCGCCGAAGGTAAAGGCCGCGCCAAAGCCCTGCACTTGCAGGCGCGGGATCGAGAGGTCGCCGCTGCCGAGAGCGTCGAGTTCGTTGGCGTTGAAGCGCGTGAAGTTGAAGCGCGCTTCGTTGAGCAGGCTCGGCGAGAACGTGCGGATGTAAGTGAACGTAGCGGCCGAATTGAACGGCTCGAAGGTCAGGTCTTCAAACGAACGCCCGCTGGCGGAGCCGGCCGAGTTGTTGAGCTTCGTGAAATAGGTGCTGACGGCGAACTGATCGTTGTCGCCGCGGTTGAAGTCGATGCGCGTGTTGTACTGGTTGCCGCGCGTGCTGTCGGGAATTTCGACGCTCGCGAACGTCACGTCGGGGATGCCGTCGAAGTTGCCGACGTTGACGTTCTGGCCGAGCGGCGTGTCGATCGAGCCGATGTCGAAGCTCAGACCGGCCTGCCCGTTGACGGCGCGATTCGGGCCGTTCGGGCCGCCAGACGGCAACCCGGTGGCGAGGGTGCGTGGGATCACGCCGGGCGTGTTGAAGAGGCGCGCGGCGAAACTGCCGGGGCGGACGCGCCGGACGTAATCGCGAAACTCGGGCGTCTCGACGAAGATGTTACTGGTCCGCGAAGTGTTCCGCCGCAGACCCTCGTAGGAGACGAAAAAGAAGAGGCGGTTCTTGCCGCTGAAATAAGCGGGACCGCCTTCGCCGAAGCGCGGCAGGTAGATGGGGCCGCCGAGGCTGCCGGCGAATTTGCGTTCGTAGCGATCCACGATCTCCGGGCAGGCAGTGGCAAAGACGCGCACGCCGCGCTGGCACGTCAGCAGCGAAGGCGTCGCGCCAGTGGTGCGCCCGAAATACTGGTTGAAGGCGTTCAGTTTCGGCGAGGCGTAGTTGATGACGGCGCTGCCGTGAAATTCGTTGGTCCCGTTTTGCGAAACGACCTTGACCTGCGCCCCGGTATTGCGCCCGTCCTCTGCCGAGTAGCTGCTGGTGACGACCGAAACTTCCTTCACTGATTCCTGATTCGGCGTGACGACGGCCGCGCCGCCGAGGCCGAGGCTGTTCACGCTGACGCCGTCGATCTGATAGTTGTTGCTCGACACGCGCTGACCGTTAGCGGTGATCTGCGTCTGGTTCTCGGTCTGGAAGACGCCGGAGTTGGAGCCGCCGCCGACCTGTTCGACGCCGGGAATGAACTGCGCCGCGTTGTTCGCGCCGCCGCGCGCGGTGTCGCCGAAGACGCCGGGGGCCGTGCGCGCCAACTCGTAAGGGTTGCGCCCGTTCTGTGGCAACTGCCTGATCTCTTCCGTCGTGATCACGCCGCGGATGTTGCCGGTTTCGGTTTCCAGCGGGGCCGCCGTGTCCGTGACGGTGATCGTCTCCGTGATGCCTCCCGCGCTCAACGCGATGTCGAGACCCTGCACGTCTTCGGCGCTGACGACGACGTTCTCCAAGACCTGTTTTTTGAAGTTGGCTTGTTCGACCGTGACCGTATAAATGCCGGGGGCAAGTGAAGAGAAACGGTAGAACCCCTCGTCGCTGGTCGTGACCTGCTGCGCTTTGCCCGTCTCTTTACTGGTCAGGGTGACGGTGGCGGCGGGGACCACCGCTCCCGTCTCGTCCGTGACCGACCCTTGAATGCCCGCCCGGAACTGCGCGCTGGCCGTGGCGGCGCAGAGCGTTAACAGCAGTCCGCATGAAATGACGCGGAAAGATTTGAGAATCATTCGAGACATCGATTTACCCTCCATACTCGCAATGCCGCCGGGGTGGCGACACGTGCACGCCGGGTTAATG
>JBOGOY010000215.1:0-6461 GCA_050748185.1 Pyrinomonadaceae bacterium | reverse complement strand
GTGTGCGCCCGACCTGATCGTGATCGAACTGGGCGACGGCATCCTCGGCGGCTACTCGGTCGAGTCGGTCTTTGAAGACGCGGAACTGCGCGCGGCGATGGCGGCGCTCGTCTATTGCGCCTCGGACTATGTCAGCGCGTGGGGCGGCATCGAGCTTTTACGCCGGCGCGGCATCAACGTCGATCTCGTCGCCGGCTCGGTCACGGATTCGCGGATGGGCGAGGAGTACATCGAGCGCGAGTTCGGCGTCGCCGCCGGCAACGCCCGGCGCGACGGGGCGCGTCTCTTCTCGCTGATCAGCGAGAAGGTTTCAAGTTGCAGGTTAGAAGTTTCAGGTTGATGATGAATGCCTTCGCTGAACTCTTGAACTGACGACCTGTTTCCAACCTGAAACCTGAAACTTGAAAGATGAAACTTAACATAGGTATTTTCGGCGGATCGGGCTACGGCGGCGCGGAGTTGTTGCGGATTCTGCTCGCGCACCCGCACGCGGAAGTCACGCTGGTGACGGCGAACGAGCACGCGGGCAAGGCCGTCGGCGAAGTGCATCGCAATCTGTATGGCCTGACCGCGTTGCGTTTCTCGCACGCGCCGGAGGGGCTTGAGGGATTGGGCCATCTCGACTGCCTGTTCCTCGCGCTGCCGCACGGGCAGGCTTTGGAGATTGCGCCGCGCGTGCCGGCGCACGTCAAGGTGATCGATCTTTCGGGCGACTTTCGCTTGAATGATGCGGCAGAGTTTTTATCGCACTACGGGCGCGAACACACGGCCGTGGATTTGCAGCGCGAGTTTGTTTACGGACTGACGGAGACGAACCGCGAGCAAATCAGGGAGGCGCGGCTCGTCAGCAACCCCGGCTGTTTTGCGACGGCGACGCTGCTGGGCCTCGCGCCGCTCGTCGCCGCTGGGCAACTGAGTGGGCGCGTGGTGGTGGACGCGAAGACCGGCTCTTCGGGTTCGGGCGCGAAGGCGGCGGCGAACACGCACCACCCACAGCGGATGAACTCATTCTACGCCTACAAGCCTTTCACGCACCAACACGTCCCGGAGATCGAGCAGGAATTGAGGCGCGTCGGCGACTGGACCAATGAACTAATCTTCATGACACACTCGCTGCCCGTCGCGCGCGGCATCTTCGCCTCGATCTACGTCGAGACGAAAGACGAGTTGACGGCCGCCGCGGCGCGCGCTCTGTTCGCGGATTTTTACCGCGACTCGTTCTTTGTCCGGCTGGTCGAAGGGTCGCCCGACATCAACTGGGTGAAGACGACCAACTTCTGCGACCTCGGCGTTGCCGCGCGCGGGCGACAAGTCGTCGTCTTCTCGGCGATCGATAATTTGGTGAAGGGCGCAGCCGGGCAGGCGGTGCAGAATATGAACCTGATGTTCGGGCTGGACGAGAAGACGGGCCTGATGCTGATGGGGACCAATCCGTGAGCGACGAGGCAAGCAAGACGTTTCGGGCCGCGCCGGTCAAGCCGCCGGTGGCGTTCGACGTGCTCGATAAAATCGATGTGCGCGTGGGGACGATCGAAGCGGTCGAGGACGTGACGGGTTCGAAAAAACTGGTGCGTCTCAGCGTCAACTTCGGCGATCACAAAAGAAACATACTGGCCGGCATGAAAGGCGAGCGGGAGAACCCGCATGAGATTGTGGGCCGGCAGGCTTTGTTCGTCGTCAACCTCGAACCGAAGCGGATGGCGGGCGAGGTGTCGGAGGGGATGTTGTTCGACATTGGGTACGCGGACGGGCTCGTGCCCGCGCTGGCGGTTCCCGAAAGGCAGGTTCCAAACGGAGCGCGTGTGGGATGAAGACAGAGACCAGCACAAATTTTGCCGAAATCGCTGCACGCGAGGAAGAGTTTCAACTCGCGACTTATCAGAAGATGTCGCTGGCCGCCGCGCGCGGGCGGGGCGCGTGGATCGAAACTTCGGAGGGCGAACGCTATCTCGACCTTTATGGCGGCCACGCGGTCGCCGCCACGGGCCACTGTCACCCGCACGTCGTCGCGGCGATCAGGGACCAGTCCGAGCGCCTGCTGTTCTACTCGAACCTCGTCTATTCGGACGTGCGCGCGCAGGCGGCGGAGATGCTGGTCAGGCGCGCGCCCGCGCCCATCGCGAAAGCCTTCTTCTGCAACTCTGGGACGGAAGCCAACGAGAACGCGATGCGACTGGCGCGGATGCGAACCGGGCGCGAACAGATCGTCACCTTCACCGGCAGCTTTCACGGGCGCACCGCCGACGCGATCAGCGCGACCTTCCTCGGCAAGTATCGCGAACTAGGACGGCCGAACGTGCCGGGCCACTTGTGCGCGGAGTTCGATTCGATCGAATCAGTCGAGGCGCTGGCGGACGAGACGGTCGCGGCCGTGATGTTGGAACCGATCCAGTCGATGGCGGGCGTGCGACAGGCCGCGCCGGAGTTCTACCGTGGCTTGCGCCGTCTGTGCGACGAGCGCGGGATGCTGCTGATCTACGACGAGGTGCAGACCGGTGTCGGGCGCACGGGCGAATGGTTCTTCGCCGGGAGCGCGGCGGGCGATAAGGTTGTGCCGGACGTGATCACGCTGGCGAAAGCGCTCGGGAGCGGCGTCCCCGTCGGCGCGTGCCTGACGACCGCGGACGTGGCGGCTTCGATCAAGGAGAACGATCTCGGCACGACGTTTGGCGGCGGGATGCTGGCAATGGCGGCGGTCGTGGCGACCGTCGAAGCGATCGAGCAGGACGGGATGTTAGAGAACGCGCGCGCCCTCGAAAGTTATCTGCGCGGGCGTCTCGGCGAGATCGAAACTGTCTCGGGCTTGCGCGGCCGGGGGCTGCTGCTCGGCGTCGAGTTCAAAAAAGAGATCGCGGCGCAGGTTCACAAGGAATTGCTTGAGCGGCGCGTCATCACCGGCACGTCGAGCGACAAGCGGGTGTTGCGGCTCTTGCCGCCGCTGTGCGTGAGGCGTGAGGAAGTGGATCTGTTTGTTGATACTTTGAAGCAAGCGCTGGGCTGAATCGTCAATAGCTGGTTAAGCTTCTGTATTTAAACACGGGGATGGCCGCCTCCCGATATCCAGCGCTGTTCGATCAAAGAGGTTGAAGCGTGTATTTGCTGAAAGTTGTCGCAGTCCTTGTTTGCGGCATTCTCCTTGTCATCGCCGCGCTTGGTGTATGGTTTGCCTTTCTGTTTCGCCCGCGAAGGAAGCGTGAACCCGGATTCGAATACGTTTATGTGGAAGATGATGGGAGCGCAAGGGAATTGGATGCTGACGAGAGGGAGTACCTGAACACAAAATTTGACCCCACCGATGGGGCCCGGCCATACGTCAAGTTCCAGTTCGAGTCGCTAACTCCAGACGGCCGGTTAAGCGGCTATCTACAGCGTCGTCAACTGCCGAAAAGGATTCCTATCAGTCTGCCGCCGGCCCGCGAGCAGTAGCCTTAAGTAAAGCCTCGCCCCAGCATTCATCAACATCATGAGAAATTTTCTGACCACCGCCGACTGGACCAGAGACGAACTCGAAGCCCTGCTCGACTCCGCCCTGCGTTTCAAGCGCGGCGAAGACGTTTCGCGTCCGCTCGCGGGCCGCTCGGTGGCGCTCGTCTTCTTTAATCCGAGTTTGCGGACGCGGGCCTCGATGCAGGTCGGCATCTACGAACTCGGCGGCAACGCCGTGGTGCTGGAACCGGGGGGGACCAGTTGGACTCTGGAACATCGCGAGAGCGTCGTGATGGACGGCGACAAGACGGAACACGTCGCCGAGTTTGTGCGCGTGCTGGGGCGTTACTGCGCGGCGATCGGCGTGCGGACGTTCGCGGCGTTGAAAGACTGGCGCGCGGAGCGGCTCGATCCGGTGCTCGGCGCGTTCGCGCGTTATAGCGAAGTGCCGGTCATCAACTTGGAGTCGGCGATGCACCACCCATGTCAGGCGTTGGCGGACATGTTGACCATCCGCGAGAAGCTGGGGGCGGGACGGAAGCGCGTCGTGCTGGCGTGGGCGTGGCACCCGAAGCCGCTGCCGATGGCGGTGCCGAACAGCTTCGCGCTCGCGGCGGCGCAGATGGGCCACGACCTGACGATCGCGCACCCGCCCGGCTACGAACTGGACGACGACCTCGTCGCGCAGATTAACGAGCGCGCCTTCGACGCCGGCGCGCACGTCAACGTTACCAATGACATCGAAGCGGCGTGCGACGGGGCTGAAGTGGTCTACGCCAAAAGCTGGGGGAGCCGGATGTGCTACGGCGCGCGCGAAGAGGATGTCGAAATGCGCGCCCCGTACAGAGACCTGTGGACCGTCAACGAGTCTTTGATGGCGCGCACCGACAAAGCGATCTTCATGCACTGCCTGCCCGTGCGCCGCAACGTCATCGTCAGCGACGCCGTCATCGACTCGCCCGCGTCGGTCGTCATTGACGAGGCGGAAAATCGCTTGCACGCGCAAAAAGCAGTGATGGCGAGTTTGCTGGGTTAATAACAGAGCGATTTATAGGAGAGGAATAAGACTAACCACGAAGGACACGAAGAGCACAAAGAAAGCCCATTAAGAACCATCAGCTGAATCTCCTGTTTTCAGTATTTCTTCGTGTCCTTCGTGCCCTTCGTGGTTAATGCTTTTTCGATTAGTTAACGGAGAGTGGTGATGAACCAGCCGAAACTCGATCTGCTGCGCGAAGCTTTGCCGTACATCCAGCGTTTCAAGGGAAAGACTTTCGTCGTCAAGTTGTCGGGGAAGGTGACGGAGGATGCCGAGAACCTGAAGTCGCTGGCCGAAGAGTTGGCGCTGCTGCATCAAGTCGGGATTCGCATGTGCGTGGTCCACGGCGGCGGAAAGCAGTTGAACGAGTTGGCCGAGCAGATGGGCGTCGAGCAGACGATCATCAACGGCCGGCGCGTCACCGACGACGCTACGCTCGACATGGCGAAGATGCTCTTCGCCGGCAAGATCAACACCGACATTCTCGCCGCCCTGCGCCACCGGGGCGCGCAGGCCGTGGGCCTCTCGGGCGTGGACGGCAACATCGTCCAAGCGGTGCGTCGGCCGCCGAAAGAGGTTCTGAACCGCGCGACCGGCGAGCGCGAGCACGTGGACTACGGTCACGTCGGCGACGTAGTGGAGATCGACGATCGGTTGCTGCGGGTGCTACTCGATCAAGACTATCTGCCCGTCGTCTCTTCGCTCGGCGCAGACGAGGAGGGGCGGGTCTTCAATATCAACGCCGACACCATCGCCGCCGAGATCGCGGTGCGGTTGCAGGTGGAAAAGTTGATTCTGCTGAGCGATGTGGACGGCATCTACCTGCGTCCCGGCGACGAAGGGACCAAGCTCTCGCGCCTCACCGCGGCCGAGGCCGAGGCGCTCGTGACCGACGGCGTCGCCACCGGCGGCATGATCCCCAAGCTTCAGAGCATCGCCAATCTGTTGCGGCGCGGCGTCCGCAGCGCGCACATCATCCACGGCTCGGCGCGCAACGCACTCCTCTCCGAAGTCTTCACCGATGAAGGTACGGGCACGATGATCGTCGCCTGATTGTGGCAGGGTAAGCAGAAAACAGAAGTAGCCACAGAGAACACAGAGGCCACAGAGAAGGCAAATGATGAGTGCGAAATGATGAAGGATCAAAGCAGTAGTCAGTAGCCAGTAGTCAGTAGAAAAAATTCTACGGGAGAGGCGGAGCAGGGGCCGCGACCAACTAGCGGCAGAGTCAATCCCTACTGGCTGCTGACTACTGGCTACTGCTACTTCGGTTCATTCATCATTTCGCATTCATCATTTCTTCTCTGTGGCTTGAGTTTGTTGACTAACCGCGTCCTGCTTGCGCCGGGGCGGCGAGAGCGGCGGCGCGGCGGGGCCAGCGGGCAGCGAAGATCGTGCCGCCTTCGCGGGTGGAACGCGCCTCGATCGTGCCGCCGTGCGCCAGCATGATCTGCTTGACGATGTAAAGTCCGAGACCCAGCCCGCTGGTCGCGAGACGCGGCTTGTCTTCGCCGGCGTTGCGCCGGAACGGCTCGAACAGTTCGGGCAGCAGGACGGGCGGGATCGGCTCGCCTTCGTTGTGTACTTCGAGCCGCACCGCTTCCGCCCCTTCGCCATTTACATTGACGAGCACGGGCGTGCCCCGCAGGCTGTACTGGAGCGCGTTGGCCACGAGGTTCGAGACGACCTGCGCGGCCCGGTCGGGGTCGGCGGCGGCACGGCAGTCGCCCGCGCCGCGCACCTCGATGCGCCGGCCGGGATGCGCCATTTCCAGTTCCTCGACGGCGGTCTGTGAGAGCGCCAAGAGATCGGTTTCTTCGGGCGTCACCGGAAGACCTTGGCCGAAACGGAGGCGGGTAAAGTCGAGCAGGTCGCCGATCATCCGCTCCATGCGGGCGGCGCTGCGGGAAATACTGCTAACGACGGAGCGCTGCGCCGGGGGCAGTCCGTCGCTCGCGAGCAACAGGTCGGACCCCATCTTGACGGCGTTCAGAGG
>JBOGOY010000214.1:0-6469 GCA_050748185.1 Pyrinomonadaceae bacterium | reverse complement strand
CCTTCGTTAAGCAGTTCGCTTAACGAAGGCGTCCGGCTTTCGCGCTGCGACGTGCTCTTACTTTACGCGATCGAGCTTACGCCTCGAGCCGGGCGTCCATCGTGATCTTCGCGTTCAGCACTTTGGAGACGGGGCAACCCGCCTTAGCGTTATTCGCCGCCGTCTCGAAAGCTTGCTGGTCCGCCCCCGGAATCTTCGCCGTCACTTCCAAATGGACGGCCGTGATGGCAAAACCGCCCTCAGTCTTATCCAGCGTCACGGTGGCCGTCGTGTCGATCCTCTCCGCCGTCAGGCCGGCGTTTCCCAGTTGGCCCGACAGCGCCATCGAGAAACAGCCCGCGTGGGCGGCGGCGATTAGCTCCTCCGGGTTGGTCCCCACGCCCTCCTCGAAGCGCGTGCTAAACGAATACTGCGTGTCGGCGAGGACGCCGCTGTCAGTGGAGATGCTCCCTTTCCCGTCCTTGATGCCACCCTTCCACACAGCCGAAGCTTTACGTTTCATTCACCCTTCCTCCTGTCTCATGTCGGCATACAGCGGCAGGCTGCTAAGTCGTGTTCTGATCTGCCGCCTTCGTCAGACAGTACCTTACCGCCTTCAATCCGCCGGCTCAACCCAAATATTAGTTGGTTCATGCGTTCACGGAAAACGGCGCTTAGGATACCGCGGCAGGCGGCATCGGGTCAGGCCCGCTGAACTGTGGTGTCTGCCCGCCGGGTTGTTATAAAGTTGCCTCCGCAAGATCTCAGCCGACGGACTGTGGGAGAAGATGGAATGTCGAAAAAGAAACGCCCCCGCCACAAACCGTTCAAGCTGCTGCCGGATCTGCTGCTCGGAGGGCTGGCGGAAGCGGAAACGTTGATGGAGAGAAAGCGTTGGGCCGAAGCGCGCGACGTGCTGGAGGAACTTGATCGGCTTTACCCGGAGCGGCTGGAAGTATTAACCGAGTTGACTCACGTCAACCTCGAACTCGGAGACACGCGCGGCCATCTGTGGGCCTGCGAGCGGCTCTCCAGAATCGTGCCCCCCGATCCGGACATCACGCTGACGCTGGCCGGTTCGTCCCTGCTGAACGGCTACCCGGCGCGCGCGCTGCTCGCGTTCCGCCGTTTCGTCGAGTTGTGGCCGCGGCACGAGCAGGCTGCCGAGACCCGCCAGCGAATGGTGTCTCTCTCGGCTCTGTTGGACGACATGTTGAAGGACTTTGGCGAGCACGGCGAAGATGGCTTGGAGATCGCCGCGCTGCACGAAGAGGCGCGGCTGTGTCTGGAACACGGCAAGTGGAAGCAGGGCCGCCGGGCCGCGGAGACGATTTTGAGCCGACGCCCGAACTTCATCCCCGCGCTCAACAACCTCAGTCAGATGGCTTTCCTCGAAGGCGAGTGGGAGGAGGCCGTCCAGTTGGCTGAGCGCGTGCTCGCCCTCGACCCGGCGAACTTCCACGCGCTCGGCAACGCGGCGCGCTATCTTTATCTGTCGGATCGGACGGACGAAGCGACGCAGCGCGCCGCCCAATTCAAAGAACTCAAAACCGACTCGCCCGACTCGTGGACTAAGAAGTTAGAGACGCTCGCCTCTCTCGGCGACGACGAGGGCGTGCTCGAAGTCTTCCGCGAGGCCGAGCGCACCGGCGCGGCGGACGAAGCCATCTTGCACCACTGGGCCGCCGTCGCTCTGATGCGTTCGGGACGCGAGGACGAGGCGCGCAAACGTTGGCGCACAGCGCTCAAACTGGACCCCGGCCTCGAACTGGCACAGGAAAACGTTGACGACTTGCGCCAGCCAGCCGGCCAGCGCCACGCTCCGTGGCCCCTCGCTTTCAATAACTGGCTTTCGCGCGGCGCGGTGGAAGACCTTTATAAAATGGTGGAGCCCGCGGCGCGGCGGCACGACGAGAAAGGGCTGAAGCGCGGGGCGCAGCGTTTCGTGGAGAAGCATCCAGAGGTCATCCGGCTCGTCCCCGTCTTGCTGGATCGCGGCGATCCGGCGGCGCGCGAGTTTGCGCTGCGCGTCACCATGATGACGGAACACCCTGAAATGCTTGCGGCGCTACGCGACTTCGCCCTCAGCCAGCGCGGCCCCGATGCGATGCGGCTCCAAGCGGCCAACGTCGCGGCCGATGCGGGGCTGCTCCCCGCCGGCGAGGTTCGTCTCTGGATCACAGGCAAGTGGCAGGAATTAATGTTAATGGGCTTCGAGATTCATTACGAACCGGTCATGAAGTTGCGCCCGAAGGCAGCGCGGCTGGTGACTGATGCGTTAATGGAGTTGCGCGAAGGCGGGGGTGAGGAGGCTGAAAGCCTGCTCAAGCGGGCGTTGGAGATCGAGCCGGATTCGCCCGCGATTCTGAATAACCTTGCGGCGGCATACGAGCTACAAGGCCGGAAGGACGAGGCCATGGCGCTCGAGCGCGAGATTCACGAACGCTTCCCCGATTATTTATTCACTCGGGTCGGCTTGGCGCGCAAGCACATCGCTGACGGGCAACTGGACGAGGCCGCGGCTCTCTTGAATCCGTTGCTCGCGCGGCGGCGCATTCACATCGCCGAGTACAGTGCCTTGTGCCAAGTGCAGATCGAACTGCTGCACGCGCAGAAGAACACAGAGGGAGCGCGCTCGTGGCTGGAGATGTGGGCGGGAGCCGACCCGGAACACCCGGGCATCGCGCAATGGCGTCTGCGGCTGGGGCGCGGCCTGAAAGAAAAGCTCTCCGCGATGAACGCCATGCTCACCGGCGGTTCGCCGCGAAGACGATAGCGCAACAGGCGCAAGCAACCGCCGCAAAGGTGCGGGGCGACGGGCGCGTGTCAGTAACCGCGCCCGTTCTCTTTTTCGTCCTCGAAATCTTCCCACTCGTCGTCGTCTTCCGTGTCGAACGCCGCGTAGAAGACATCCTTCGCGTGCTCACATAGGAGATCGTCGCGCAGCTTGGGCCAGCACCGATCGAAATCCTCTTCGGTGGCGGCGTAGTGGGACATGAAGGCGGCGCGCAACACTTGTCGGAAGACGCGCTGCGCCGCCGCTCGCTGCTCGCCCGGATCGTCCTGCCCGCTCGTGATCGTGTCGGTCAGCGATTCGATGTGCTGTGAAATCTCTTCTTCAACCTCAGCCGGAGTCTTAACCCACGGCAGTATTCTCTCATCCATAATTGCTCCTCTCAACCGAGCGCTGGCTGGCGCCGCGGCGTGGCGTGGGACCAAGTCGCAGGCGGCTATTTACCGAATATTTTCTCTTTAATGTCCGGCCCAAACTCCCGGATGAGGACGAATTGCAAGACGTCGATGCCGACGGACGTGCCGAAGCGTTTGAACGTCGGGCCGACGCCGATGCGGTCGCGGCCCGGCGTGCTGCGCTCGTAGAGGTTGGCGAGGGCGCTGGCCGTGATGGTCCCACCGAGACGCGAGTAGTTAAGTTGTTGGCTGCCGTTGTCCCCGTCAGTGACGAAGACGCGGCTTACCGCATGACGGAAGCGCGGGCCGAAGCCTTTGCGTTCAGCGCGGCGGTAGCGCGGGTCTTGTTTGAAGAGCGCCGGGTACACGCCCGAGCCGAGCAGCGACTTGATGCTGCGCGTGCCCGTGCTGATGGCGAAGCGAGAGAGGCCGTCGGCGAAGCGATCGCCCGAAGTTTTATGCGGCTGATCTTCCTCTGTCGCCTGTGTGATGGCCGCGTTGACGCCGGTGAGGGCGTAAGAGAACGGGTTCAGGAAAGCATTCCTCAGCCCGAACTTGAGTTTCTCTTCCGCCGTCAGCGGAGTGTAAACGCCGCCGGTTTGCGCTCCGTTTTTATTCTGGGCGCTAACTGCCGCGCCGTCCCGCGCGGGAAACGGGACGAAAAACTTCGGGCCGCGGTCAGCGCGGAAAGACGACCGGGGACCAGTTTCCCTTTCACCGCGGGCCGTGACGAAGACGGTCGCCTCAATCACGCGGTCACCCCGATTCGAGTCGGCGCTCGCTTCTATCGCGCCGCCGTCCGGCTGTTGGCTTAGCTCCTGCGCTTCGTGCGGTGTGGCCGGTTGCGACGCGGCCACGATCGGTTGCGCCTGTGCGCCCGCCGTCAAGCTGATGATGAGGACCAAGACCGCCGGCAGGATGGCGGGCCTCAGTTTACGTCGGACAGGATGCGTCATCGCTGATCTCCTTCGGCGCGCTGCTTGATATTCACAACTTGGATCACTGAAGAGCATGCGCGCTTGACCCGAAGATATAACATTCTCCGCCGAAGTTCGAAGCTTCGCGGGTCCAGATAGTCACGCAATGCGCTTACGACGCCCGCGCCCGGTCGCACCTTTGCCCTCGGATTTCGGCGACGCTTTTTTGGCTTCGCCCGCGTGCCCGTTGAGCAATGGCCGCAGCGCCTGCCCGGTGTGCGACTTTCTGACGCGCGCGACCTCTTCCGGCGTGCCGCAGGCGACGACGCGGCCGCCGCCCTCGCCGCCCTCCGGGCCGAGATCGATGACCCAGTCGGCCGACTTGATCACGTCGAGGTTATGTTCGATGACGATCACGGTATTGCCGAGCGAGACGAGGCGTTGCAGCACGTCGAGGAGTTTGTGCACGTCGGCGAAATGCAGTCCCGTGGTCGGCTCGTCGAGGATGTAGATAGTGCGGCCGGTGGCGCGCTTCGACAGTTCGCGGGCGAGCTTGATGCGTTGCGCCTCGCCGCCCGACAGCGTAGTCGCCGACTGGCCCAGCTTGACGTAGCCCAGCCCGACGTCCAATAGCGTCTGGAGCTTTTGTTTGATCTGCGGGATGTTTTCCAGCAGCGGCAGAGCTTCCTCGACCGTGGTGTCGAGCAGGCCCGCGATCGACTTGCCTTTGTACCTGACGGAGAGTGTCTCGCGGTTGTAGCGCGCGCCACGGCACACGTCGCAGAGGACGTACACATCCGGCAGGAAGTTCATCTCGATGCGCTTCATGCCGTCGCCCTCGCAGGCCTCGCAGCGTCCACCTTTGACGTTGAAGGAGAAGCGGCCCGGCTTGTAGCCGCGTTCGCGCGACTCGGGCAGCATCGCGTACAACTCACGGAGCGGCGTGAACAGGCCGGTGTAAGTCGCGGGGTTCGAGCGCGGCGTGCGGCCAATCGGCGACTGGTCGATCTCGATCAC
Source organism: Pyrinomonadaceae bacterium (assembly GCA_050748185.1). Lineage (GTDB taxonomy): Bacteria > Acidobacteriota > Blastocatellia > Pyrinomonadales > Pyrinomonadaceae > JACCRA01. The sequence goes on along the minus strand of JBOGOY010000214.1, from coordinate 1,367 downwards.
CTTGTCGAGATTATCCAGTCCCTCGATGCGCTCGTGCGCGCCCGGCTCGACGAGCGATTCGTAGAGGTGGCGGGCGAGCGCGCGGTAGAGAATGTCGTCAATCAGCGTGGACTTGCCCGAGCCGGAGACGCCCGTGATGACGGTTAGCAGCCCGAGCGGGAACGTCACGTCAATCTCTTTCAAATTGTGTTCGCGCGCGCCGACGACTTTGACGTTCAGCCCGTTCGGTGAGCGGCGCAATTCGGGGACGGCGATCTCTTTCGCGCCGCAAATGTACAGGCCGGTCAGCGAATCGGGGTTGCAGGCGACTTCGGCGGGCGTCCCCGTCGCGACGATTTCGCCGCCGTGCGCGCCGGCAGCCGGGCCGAGGTCCACGACGTAGTCGGCGCGGCGGATGGTCTCCTCGTCATGCTCAACGACGAGGACGGTATTGCCGAGGTCGCGCAGGTTGCAAAGCGTCTCGATCAGTTTCTGGTTGTCGCGTGGGTGGAGTCCGATGCTGGGCTCGTCGAGGACGTAGAGCACGCCGCGCAGTTGCGAGCCGATCTGCGTGGCGAGGCGGATGCGTTGGCCCTCGCCGCCGGAGAGCGTAGCCGAGGGGCGGCCGAGCGTCAGATAGCCGAGGCCGACCGACGTGAGGAATCGCAGGCGGTTGCGAATTTCGCGCAACACGAGCCCGGCGATCTGCTCTTCGCGCTCGTTGAGCTTCAACTGATCGAAGACCTCGACCGTCTCTTCCACCGGCATCGCGGTGTACTCCGAGATGCCAAAGCCGCCGACGCGCACCGCGAGCGATTCGGGCTGCAAACGTTGCCCCTTGCACTCGGGACACACGACGGGCGAGACGAGTTCTTCGAGCGCCTCGCGGACTTTTTCGGAAGGCGCGTCGTTCATGCGCTCGCGCAGGAATCTGACCGCGCCCTTCCAGTCGCTCTGGTAAGTGTATTGCCCCTGCCGGAAAGTAATCTGTCCTTCGACGCCATGAAAAAAAGCGTCGCGCGCTCCCTTAGGCAAAGCGGAGAAGGGAACCGCCGGGCTCGCGCCGCAGTGTTCGACGACGGCGAGCAGCGCGCTCTTCAGGTAGGCGGAACCCTGTTTGTCGGCCGCGCCGAGGAAGAGTTGCTTGTCAGCGCGCTCGTGCGGGTCGGTGATGAGCTTCCCCGGATCGATTTCAAGCACGGTGCCGAGGCCGTGGCAGCGCTTGCAGGCGCCGTAGGCCGAGTTGAAAGAGAACGAGCGCGGCTCAAGCGGCGGGACGTTGATCTGGCAGTTGACGCAGGCCATCCGCTCCGAATAGAGCTTTTCTTCGCCGTCCACCACCGAGACGACGACCGCGCCGTTCGTCAGCTTCAAGGCTGTCCGTACCG
>JBOGOY010000213.1:0-6474 GCA_050748185.1 Pyrinomonadaceae bacterium | reverse complement strand
TTGTGAGCGTGACGTGTGGTCGGCTCATCGCCGCCAACTGCGCCAGTTCGTCGTGGCTGAAGGGCAGCGCGACCTCTCCCGCCGGCTCGTCGCCCGCCGCCGCCGTCGTCCCGCCCCGCGAAGACGCGAGGTAAAGCAGGAGCCTCCCCAGACGCTCCTCCGCGCTCCTGTGCGCGAGCACTTCGATGCGGCGCTCGGCGTCGGCGAGCCGGATGCAGAAGACGAAGATGAAGCCTGCCAGCGCGTCAGTCTCCGCCTGCAGGTACTTCAGGAAATCGACGAGATTGATCTCGACGACCTCGCTCACAACGGACGCGCGGGCCGTCGTCCCGCGCAGCTTATACTTGCCGCAGAAGCACAACTCGCCGAACGGCTCGCCGACCTCGATGAGGCGCAGGATGACCTCGCGCCCTTCCGCGTCGCCGACCGCTACCGCCACTTGGCCGCGCTGCAAAAAGTAGATGCTGTCTTGCTCGTCGTCCGGCCGCCACACGTCCGCGCCCCTGCGATAGCGCCGGACGCGGCCCAAGCTTCCGTCGCGAGGCAGGTGTTCCAACGTCAGCCCCGTCAGCGCGCGGCAGTTTTGATGCTCCCCCTTCGGGAATTCCAGCGAGTATCTTTTCACCATCACGGGACACCGGCGCGCGGCGCGGATTCGTGTCACCCCGCGCCCGCGAACCTCTTCGACAAGTCACCTTGTCTCGACACGTCGGAAAGACGAATGTTATCACACCGCCGGCGGGCGTGAAGCCTGACCCCCGGCAGCGGCGTCAACGAGCGCTTCATTATTAAACCATTATTTCATCAGAAGAATGTCAGCGGGTGGACAAGGCGAACCGAGGCGGGCGTGCTATAAGCTCCCGGCATGAAATAGTGCGGGCCGCACCAACTTCAGCGGTCAAGGAGTAAAGCAAGGTGCGTCTGGAACTGGTTCCGCCGCCTCGTCTCGGGCGAGTTCGTCTTAGCCGCCCCCAACAACGAAGAGTGGGGGGCGGTCAGTTCGATCACGCTGGAAAGCCTCGCCGAAAAACCTTTCCTCACACGCGAGGCCGGGTCGGGGATGAGGCGGGCGGTCGAGCGGCGGATCGGACGCACGCTGGACGGGTTCAACGTCGTCGGCAGCTTCGGCTCGAACGGCGCGATCGCGAAAGCCGGCACGGCCGACCCGGGTAAGCCGGCGGCCATGATGACGCGGAAAATGTGAAACGACCGAAGCGGGCGCGCCACCGTCTATCCGGATGGCAACGCGCTCTTCAGCTTTGAACGCTTTGGAGGCGGGGTCGGCAGGAGGTACGTCGTGATCGGTGGGAGCAGGCGTAAAATTAAACGCGCGTTGATTAACGAACGTCTTGTCTCATGCCTTCGTGCGGGTCAGGTACGCCGTGAGCGCGGCGACGTCCACCACGAGCGGGCGGTTACGCTCGTACCGAATGAGCCCTTGCTGGCGAAGTTTACCCATCGTGACACTCACATGCGACCGGTTCATCGCGGCCATCTTCGCCAACTCTTCGTGGCCGACGTGTAAGGGGACTTCATTCGTCCCTTCGGTGTTTGGCTGGCCGGGCGTGGCCGCGAGTTGGAGCAGGAGTCTCCCGAGCCGTTCTTCCGCGCCGCGGTGCGCGAGCACGCCTACGCGGAGTCTCATTTCGCTAAGTCGCTCGCAAAAGGTGAAGGTAAAATTCATCAGCGCGTCCGTGTTCTTTTGTAAATAGCCCACGAAGTCACTGTGCCTGATCTCAAGTACCTCGCTCTCGACGACCGCCCGTCCCGTCGTGCGCCGTAACCCCTTCTCCTGTGAGCAGAAACATAGCTCGCCGAACGGCTCGCCCTTTTCGATCACCTGCAAGATGATTTCGTTACCCTCTGAGTCGCCCGACATCACCACCACCTGACCGCCGCGAAGGAAGTAGATGCGATCCGCCCGGTCGTCCGGCCGCCAGATGTCCGCGCCTTTGCGATAGCGCCTGTTTCGGCCCAGTGAATCGTCTTCCGTTAAATGTTCGAGGGCAAGCCCCGTCAGGGTTTGGCAGGGTAAATGGTTAGAGAATCGTAGCTGCTCATCTTTCGCCATATCGAGATTCTATCGCGGCACTGACTGATTGTAATCGGAAGAGCGATGACTATAACGTTTGCAGGCCAACGCAACTTTTGCGGGAGGGACTTTATAATCAAAGCACCTAAGCAAAGAAGATTAATAGAAGTGGTCCACCGACGCTGCCGGTTGTCCGGCAAAAAAGGGTCGGAAGGATATTGGTACAGACCATTCACTATACACGGTCAGGTAGTCGCGGGCTTTCCTGAAATGATATGGCAGCCTGACCACTGATCCCCCGAACGCGCAAGGGTGGTTCTAAGGGGTGTGTCAGGATCCTGACCGATTACTGACACACCGCTTGGATTCATTTAGCTCTCACCCCGTCCTGACGTGGCCGTCATCGCCTGCGCCCTGTGAGCGACGGCTCTTTTCTTTTGAAGGGCGAGGAAGGCGCTTCTTCAATGTCTACTTCGATGTCTGTCAGACGCGCTGCTTCTTTCCGGTCAGTGCTGGTGCTCTGCGCCCTTGCGCTTCTTTGTGCCAGCGCCGCCTGCAATCGCGATAATGAATCGGCAGAAATTAAGACGCCGCACGCCGCTTCCGACGGGCCGGGCATCAACGAAAATCCGAATCCACACCAGACCGGAAATGCCGCGGCGGGCCGGGATGTATTTCGCTTCGAGACTTTCGGCAACGAAGGCTTCTGGACTGACGCGGCGCGTCTGCCGAAAGGGATGATGGACGCGAAATTCACTCCCAAACAGGCGTTAGAGGCGGGGCTGCAGGTGGACGTTGACGCCGTCGATCCCGCGATGCGGAAGGTGATAGAGATGGAGTTGAAGACCGACTTGTCTCCGCGGTTCGCGCCGACGCTCAACGACCCGCGGGCGACAGTGGCCCTCATTAATGCTAACGCCGTGGTCGGTGTCGTCCCGAAGGACAGTAACGGAGACGGAAGGTTGGACATCACGGCTGGCGATAAGGTCGGCATTTCCTGCACGATCTGCCACACCATCACAGACAAGTCCGGCTTCGATCTGCCGGGCGGAGGCTCCGTCGGTCGCCGCGTGGACGGCCCCGCCGCGCTGACGCTGAACGTCGGCAAGTTGCTGGCGATGGCCGCCAACTCGAGGGCCTTCTATCCTAATCTTCAGCAGACGTTCCTCGGCGTGAGCATCGGCAGAGCGCCCTCCGGTTTAGGCCCGGACTCGACAGAGGCGGAGGTTGATGCGTACCTGAGTAACCCCGCCTATTATCCGGTCGGCACTTTCGATGAGACGCAGGACGGCAACGGCAACCCCGTTAAAAACACTCCGCTATTCCGGCAGGACTTGGCCGCGCCCTACGGCTCGGCGGGTGAGTTCAGTAAATTGGATGACATCAGCAACGGGTCTTACACGACCAACCTCGATCCCACGACGCTGCTCACGCCGGAGGGCCGTCAGTTCCTTGAGATGAAGGCCGGTCCCGCCGGGAAGCAGATGGCCGATGAGTACGAAAAGATTCTGCGGGAGACGAGCGTGACCGGCTATCCGTTCGTCAAAGCGGGGATGACGGGGAAGGTCGGCGATCCGGCGAGCATCGTCGGGCGGCGGGTGGATAACCAGAAGTTGCTCGACATGAATGCTTACCTCGACGGGTTGCAGGCTCCTGCGGGCGCGAAAGTGAATGCGGAGATGGCCGCGCGCGGGCGCGAGTTGTTCCGCACCAACTGCACGCAATGTCACAACGTGGATCAGAGCAAGTTCGTGCCGCCGATGCTGGTGGAGATGAAGACGATTTGGCCGGGATACGCAGCCGTCCCGGTGGGCAAGCGTGGCGACACTAAGCTGAGCACCATCTTGAACGCATCGGGGACTTTCGACGACAAGATGATCGTGGTGGACGCCAGCGACCGCGGCGAGAAACGCGGCAACGCCATGCCGCTGCTGCTCGATCTGGCGCGGACGAACATCTTTTTGCATGACGGTTCGGTACCGAGCTTGGACAGCCTGCTCGATCCCGCACGCGGCGATAATGCCCCTCATCCGTTTTACCTGACCGACGTTTCTCAGCGTGCGGACATGGTGGAGTTCTTAAGAGGACTCGACACCGATAATTCTAATCAGCCACGGCACGCCGCCACGAAGCCGCTGGAACAGCGCTTGGGCTTCTCGCTCATGATGCTTTCCCCGGTCATGGCTGCCGGGCTCGTGTGGTTAAAACTCAGGAGGATGTCGGCTGCTAAACCCGGCAGTCGTGAATCTTTGTTCGGCGGGAAAGCTTGACGTTGCGGCCAACGTCGTAATTACCGGCGTGCGCGGCATGTCAAGTGGGGTCATAACTTCGTCAACACAAGGGAGGCAAATCATGAAAGCTGGTGAGGCTCAAGAGAGATTGGAAGTCGCGGTCACCGGAACGGTGGCGGCGCGGAAGATAGAAGCGGGCGGCGATGTCGGCGAGAAGGCGACGCCGACGGTCGTGGAGATGAACGCCGTGCGAACACTTATTGAAAGTTGGCCGCCGATGTCAAAGAAAGCGGCGGAGCAGACACTCGACAAGTACGGCCCACCGAACGAAGCGATGGCAAGCCGGCTGATCTGGTACAACAATGGGCCGTGGAAGCGGACCATCTGCTATCGTGACGAAGTGCTGCATAACTTCCCGGCCCCGCACACGGACGTCATCGAGCAATTCATCGACTATCAGGTGCCTGTAGAGAAATTCAGCGAGCTGGCGGAATTCGACGGCAGCGTCATCGTCGAAAGGACGAAAGGAGAGGTGTCCGCGCGCTGTGACATGGAAGCGGCGAATATCCTCGCCCTCAATCTCATGCATGAGATTGTGACGGGAAAGATCACTGCCGACAAAGCGCGCGAAATCTATTCCGAAGTGACCGGCGCGTACGTGTTGAATCAGCCGGCAGCGTACGCGGAGAAGCTGCAATTCGACGTGCCGTCAGGCGACACCGCGGATGCGGATGAAACGCCGACTCCGGGACCGAAGATGAGTGAGGCAACGGCGAAGGTGAAAGAGATAATCAGTAACGAAAAAAGCTAAGTACAGGACAAAAATTGACGGTTAAAGCTGCATCAAAGCCACCGTCTCTCTCTCCTGAACAAGCTCACGATTAAATGATGCTTGAAAGGATGGGATGCAACGATGGCTGACATTCGGTTGGTGGAGCGAGTGCTGGCGGAAAATGTAACTTGGAATAAAGCGCGTCGCAACTTTCTGGCGAAGTTTACGTGTAAAAGTCAGAACTTGATCTGACACTCACGGTTTATGCGACAGCAGGTTGGTCGGCGTAGTGAACCACCACCGGCTGATGTTGCCGCTCCAGCCTCTTCTCTGCGACGAGTGACTTCGAGTCGCGCCATGTCTGTAGCGGCGTCTTGCCGTAACAGTACCTGCCCGAGTGCGGACGCTCTTCGTTGTAATACCTGAGCCACGAGTCCATGTCGGCTTGTAGCTCGTCGAGCGACGGGTAGAGCTTTTCCTGAACGCGACGCGATAAAACTCATTCAGGACAGTCTTATGGAATCGCTCGCAGATGCCGTTGGTTTGCGGCGACTTCACACGAGTCTTTGAATGATCGATGTTCTCCCGCGCGAGGTAGCGTTCGTCCTCGTGCTGCTCGAGGTTCCCGCAGTACTCGCTGCCCCGCTGCGTCAACACCCGCAACAACGGCACGTCTTCCGCCTCGAAGAACGGCAGCACCCGGTCGTTCAAGGTGTCGGCGGCGGTCAGCGCGTGCTTGCCGTCGTAGAGCTTGCAGACCGCGACCCGCGTCTAAGTGTCGATGAAAGTCTGCTTGCTTTTCCTGCTTGGCGCGCTCAAGGGCTTGAAGCTGGTCTTCGGTCAGAATCAGGCCCTCTTGGGCGACCTTCGCCGACAAGGCTTTCAATCGCTTGTCGAAAGTCTCCAAGTCGTGGCGCAGCCAGATGCCACGGACCCCACCGGATGAGATGAACATGCCCTGCTTCTTCAGTTCGTTGGCAGCGCGAAGTTGACCGTCGGCGGGTTGCTCAAGCGTCAGCGCGAGGATGGCCTGCTCGATGCGCTCGTCCACGCGGTTCTTCAGGCAGGGCTTCTGGCGGCTCATCTCCTGAAGGGCTAACTCGCCGCCCGAGTCGTAGAGTTCCTTGAAGCGGTAGAAGCTGTCGCGCGAGTAGCCCCTCACCTTGCAGGCTTGGCTGACGCTGCCTAAAGTCTGCGACCACTTCAAGAGTCCGACCTTATTCTTGATGATCTTCTGTTCGTTCGTCATCTGACTTCTCCTCCTCTGAACTTTGTGTTCAGTTTACAGGGAGTGTCAGATTAAGTCGTGACTCTAAGTACAAGACAAAAGTTCACAAAGTCTAATGAAATCAAAGCGTTTGGTCGGGCAGTCCTGATTGCATAAGATGCGCCGTAAGTAATCAAAGCCATGACGGAACAGACTTTTCGCCAGCCGACCA
>JBOGOY010000212.1:0-6479 GCA_050748185.1 Pyrinomonadaceae bacterium | reverse complement strand
TCAGCGGCGCGGCGATCTGACGCGGGCCATCGCCGCGCTCAAGACTTCGCACTTCTGGAAGGCGGAACTGGTTGACGCGCACGTCCTGCTGGGACGCATTTTCCTCGAACGCGGCGACCGTGCCCAAGCCATGACACACGCGCGCACAGCCGTCCAACTCGACCCGAACCACCAGGAAGCTCTCGCGCTTTACCGCCAAGTCGAAACCGGATCGAATTAAGAGTGGGGGGGCATCCGAGGGATGACTGAATGTCAGATGTTCACTTCATCCCTCGACACCTTTGCGCTTTCTCTCGTCTTCCTTTCTCTATCCACATCATGGTTGATCCTGAGCGCCTCCGGTTTGGCGGCGCTCGTCCTCGCGGCCCTCTTGCTTGTCGTCGCGCTTTCAAGACATAAGAAGGGTGCGGCCGGAGAATTGAAGCTGGTCGGTCGGGTGGCGCGCGTCGAGCAAGACCTTGCCCCCGAAGGTGCGGTGCTGCTTGATGGCGAGGTGTGGCGCGCGGTGGGGCCGGCGGGCAGTTCGCCGATGGGGCGCGGCGCGGCGGTGCTGATCGTCGGCGCGAGTGGACACATGCTGCTGGTCGAGGCGGTGGAAGAAGGTTGAGAGGCTGTGCGTTGTGGGGGTTCGGTAAACTGGAATTCGGGAGGCGAATTTTCAGGAACTGCTTTTGTGGCACACCAGATGCTTTTAGACAAGTCGGCAAGCACGGAAGAAGTTAAACCGTGACCCCGCCGCCTCCACTTCTCTGAGCGTGGCCTGCCGCTACGCCAGCCGCCTTCCGAGCGATCCACATTTAGCACATCTTTCAAGAACCCGGTCAAGTGACCGGGTTCTCCCGCTTTTACAGGCTCTTTTTTCGTTTCCGGCCATCTTCAACTGAACACCTGCTTCCTTTCCGTCGCGGATTCGGTGTGCTTCCAATCGTGTGGTTTGCGGCACTACGACAGAAACTGTCACTCAGACGGTGACAATTTTCTGTCTTTTTGCGTCAAACATCATTCAATTTGGCGCACCAACTTGTATACGCGCCACCTGCCTAAAAAATTTTCCAACCCATTTTAGAGGCGTTGGCAGGCGTGTCCTGTGGTCTGCTACACTCGCCCGCGTGCCCGAAGAAGCGAACCTGCCCCTCGACGCCAAGGCAGCGCGCCGGCTGAGGAGACGATTGAGCGACTTATTCCGTGTCGGACTTCCGACGCGGGGCGAGTGGGGGCTGGCCGTGCTGTCGGCGCTGCTGCTCGTCTTCGCCTTCCCGGATTTCGATCTGTGGCCGCTCGCGTGGGTGGCGCTCGCCCCTCTTGTCTTCGCCATCGTGCGGCGGCCCCGGCCGTATTGGTCGTCCTTTCTGCTGGGCTGGCTTTTCGGCACGCTCTTCTTCTACGGCTCGTGTTGGTGGCTGACTCACTCGATGATTCACTACGGCGGCATCCCGAGCGCGGTCGCCTTTCTCCTGCTCTTCCCCGTCACGCTCGTCGTCGGGCTCTTCCCCGGACTCTTCGCGCTCGCGCTCGCCCGCCTCGCGGGCCGTTGGCAGCACAAGGCGCTGCTGCTCGCCCCCTGCCTCTGGGCGGCGCAGGAATGGGCGCGCTTCGGCGTCACGGGGCAATTGTGGAACGCAGCCGGCTACTCGCAGGCCTTTCACCCCACAGTGATCCAAACTGCAAGCTTCGGCGGCGTGTACGCGGTGGGGTTCCTCATCATGACGGTCAATGCCGCGGCTGTTTACGCGCTGCTGCGGCCGCGGACGACGCGCACGCTGCTCGTTGCGGCGGCGACCGTCTCGGCCGTCTTCATGATCCTCTTCCTGAGCGCGCGTGAAGCCTCGCACGCCACGGCGGTTGACGGACACGCGGAACCCGCGGCGGCCGTCATCGTCGGAGTCCAGCCAAACGTGGAGGCGGACTTCAAGCGCAGCGTGGCGGAGAACGAAGCGCTCGTCAGCCGACATCTGTCGATGAGCGCGAACGCATTGCGTGATTGGGACGAAGCTAATCGTCCGCGTCTCACCGACGCCGCGCCGGGACGTGCGGATGCAGACGGGGGGACTGGCGCGGCCGACGTGCCTGCCTCCCCACTGCCGCGCGTCGTGGTCTGGCCCGAATCACCGATGAATTTCACTTACGCGCGCGACACCAGTTTCCGCGAAACGGTCGGCGAGTTCGCCCGCGCGCACGACGCGGCGGTGCTCTTCAACGCGCTGGAGCCCGCGCCCGCTGGCGGCGCGTACAACTCAGCCGTGTTAGTGGACGCATCGGGCCGGCTCGTCGCCCAGTATGACAAGATCCGCCTGCTGCCGTTTGGAGAGTATGTGCCGCTGCCGCGCTGGCTGCCCGGCGCGTCTCTGGTGACAGGGATCGTGGGCGACTTCACGCCCGGCGCCGACTACAAGTTGATGCCTTTCGGCGCGGCGCGCGGCGGCGTCTTCATCTGCATCGAGTCGGCCTACCCGGAGATCGCCCGGACGTTCGCGCGCGAAGGGGCCGACGTGCTCGTTAACATCTCGAACGACGGCTATCTCGGCCGCACGCCGGTGCTCAGGCAGCACCTCGCGAACACTGTCTTCCGCGCCGTCGAAAACCGCCGCCCGGTTCTGCGCGTCACCAACACCGGCATTAGCGCGCGCGTCTCCGCCCGCGGCGAGGTGAGCGGCGCGACCGAGAGTTTCGAGCCCGCCGTCAGGACGTGGCTTGTCGCGCGCGCGCCAAACGGCCAGACCTTTTACACCCGGCACGGCGATCTATTCGTGATGCTCTGCACAGCGGTGAGCGCGCTGGCGCTGCTGGCGACGGTATTCACGCGGGCCGCGACTCGACCATAATTTTTTCACGCACACAATCGCGGAAATCAGACGTAGCCGGTACAATTGCACGAACTTTTGTCAGGAAGAGGAAATGACTGAGATGATCGAAACTTTATCAGTTCAAGAGTTGCGCCCGACCTATGAAGACCTCCGCGCGCGTGTCGAGCAACTCGGGAGGTTTCTTTGATGTCGCGGCGAAGCGTGCCGAGTTAGCCCGTATCGAGGGCCAAGCCAGCGCGCCCGACTTCTGGAACGATCAGGAGGCGGCGCAGCAACTCTTGCAACAGCGCAGCCGCTTGGAGCGCGTCATCAACCGGCAGGAACAGTTCGAGCAATCGGTCGCGGACGCGCAGGTGTTGTTCGAGTTCGCGGAAGAGGATGAGAGTTCTCTGCGCGAGTTGCGCCAACTCGTCGAGACGTTGGGCGAGAGCGTCTCAGACGCCGAGACCGAGATGATGCTCTCGGGCGACAACGATGCGCTGAACGCCATCTGCAACATCCACCCCGGCGCGGGCGGCATTGAGTCGCAGGACTGGGCCGAGATGCTGTTGAAGATGTATCTCAAGTGGGCCGAGCGGCGGGGCTTCAAGACCGAGGTGCTCGAATACCAGCCGGGCGAAGAAGCGGGCCTGAAGTCGGTCACTTTCCGCGTCGAGGGCGAGTACGCCTACGGTCTGCTCTCGGCCGAGGCGGGTGTCCATCGTCTGGTCCGCATCTCGCCGTTCGATCAGGCGGCGCGGCGGCATACTTCATTCGCGTCGCTGTTCGTCTCGCCCGAGATCGACGAGAACATCGAGGTCGAGATCAACGACAAGGACTTGCGCGTGGACACCTACCGCGCGACCGGCGCGGGCGGCCAGCACATCAACACGACCGACTCGGCGGTGCGCATCACGCACCTGCCGACCGGCATCGTCGTCTCGTGCCAGAATCAGCGTTCGCAGCACCAGAATCGCGCCGTCGCGATGCAGGTCTTGCGCTCGCGCCTTTACGAGTTGGAACTGGAGAAGCGCCGCGCCGAAACCGCCGCGCTCGAAGCCAGCAAGCAGGACATCTCCTTCGGTTCGCAGATCCGCAACTACGTGCTCGCGCCCTACCGTTTGGTCAAAGACGCACGCACCAAGCTGGAGCGCGGCGACGTGGACTCCGTCCTCTCAGGCGACATCGACGACTTCATCAAGACGTATCTGCTTTCGCGCCGCGAGGCGTGAAGCGAGATAAACCACAAAGACTCAAAGACACAAATGAGCAGGTGCATAAAAAATAGGAAAGGCAGATGAGCAGCAGCAGCACTAGGCGTGAGGCCTTTCGTTCTTCCCTTTGTGTCTTTGCGCCTTCGCGGTTCTCTTTCACGGCTGACAGATAAGTTTTATGGCAACAGCACCGACGGACACGCGGACGAAGCCGCTCGCGCCGCGCAACACGAGGTTGAACGAGATCGTCGCGGTCGCGCTCTGCGCGGTCGGCGCGCTTGTGCTGTTATGCCTCGTCTCATATCACCCGAACGATCCGTCTTGGAACTCTTCGGCAGGGTCCGCTGACGCGCGCAACTGGGCTGGCGTCGTCGGGGCCAACGTCGCGGTCACGTTGTTTCAGTTCGTCGGCTTGGCGGCCTACCTGCTGCCGCTGCTGCTGTTCGCGGCGGCGTGGCGGCGATTTCGCACGCGCCGCATTCACGCGCCGCTGTCGCGCGTCGCCGGCCTCGTCCTGATGCTTCTATCAGTCTCGGCCCTGCTCGCGCTGTTTGACTTCCGCCCGCTCTTTGACGAAAGCGTGCAACCGGGGGGGTTAGTCGGAACCGTCATCGCGCGAGCGGTCGCCAGCGGCCTGAACACTGTCGGCGCGAGCGTCCTGCTCGGCGCGCTCGCCGCGACGGGGCTGCTGCTCGCTACTAACTTCTCTTTCGTCCGCGCCTACGAACACCTCGTCGCCGCCTTCGGCGATCCGCGGTTGCGCTTCGGTTCTGTGCCCGAACGCTTCAAGGCGTGGCGTGAGCGCCGCCGCCAGTTTGCCCTGCAACGCGCGGAGCAGCGGCGCGAGACTCGGGCCGAGCATGAGAGAGCACAGGCCGAAGATCAGCGCGGCGAAGAAAAGTCGCTCGCCGAGCGAGCCGCCGACTTCATGCGCGAGACCGCGCCGGAAACCGGGCTTGATGCGGCCGGGGCTTCTGCCATCAAGCGCGCCGCAGTGGCGGCGGCGGAAGAGGCAAGCGCAACGGCCCCAGCAGCGCACAACGGCGCGCAACAACGAGGCCCGGCCGAAAGCGAGTTCGACGAACTGCTTTCGACGTCGCCCGACGATGCCCTGCCCGTGGCAGGTCGAGCTAAGTCGAACGGGACTAACGGCACGCAGTCGGCTGCCAAGCGCGCCATCGAGGAACGGCGCGCGGCCGTGGCCGCGGCGAAAGAGTCAGGGCGAACTGCCGAAATTGAGGAGATGGTCGAAGGCGTCTCTGTCGTCCGCACCGAGGGCGTGGACGTGCCGCCGGAGATTCAGCGCGATCTCAAGGCCGAACGCGCCGCGCGCCGCGCCGAGCAACTCGCGGCGGCAATGAGCAACTACAAGTTGCCTGATGTCGAATTCCTGCACGCCCCGCCGCCGCGCCACGAGCAGGCCGATGAGGAATTGCGCCATATCGCCACGCGCGTCGCCGAGAAGTGCCGCGAGTTCAACGTCACCGGCAAGATCGAGTTCATCTGCCCCGGCCCCGTCGTCACCACCTACGAGTTCAAGCCCGATCCCGGCGTCAAGTATTCGCGCGTCACCAACCTCGTGGACGATCTCTGCCTCGCCCTGAAGGCCGAATCAATCCGAATCGACCGCGTGCCCGGCAAGGCGCACGTCGGCATCGAGGTGCCGAACCATCAGCGCGACAACATCATGATGCGTGAGGTGGTCGAGTCGCGCGGCTTTCAGGAATCGACCTCGAAACTCGCGCTCGCGCTCGGCAAGACGATTGACGGGATGAACTACGTCGCGGATCTGGCGCGGATGCCGCATCTTTTGATCGCCGGCGCGACCGGCACCGGCAAATCGGTCTGCTTGAACTCACTCGTCGTCTCCGTCCTCTACAAGGCGCGGCCCGACGAAGTGAAGTTCATCATGATCGACCCGAAGCGACTGGAACTCGGCCTCTACGCAGACATCCCGCATCTCGCGACGCCGATCATCACCGACCCGAAGCGCGCGGCCAACGCCCTGAAGTGGGCCGTCGCGCAAATGGAGACGCGCTACAAAGAACTGGCGAAGTGGGGCGTCCGCAACATTGATGGCTTCAATCAGGAAGTCTTGCGGCGCAACCTCGTCGAGGATTACGACGGGGAGGGCCAGCCGTGGAAGCCCCTGCCCTATATCGTGATCATCGTCGATGAGTTGGCCGACCTGATGATGACTTCGGGCCACGAGGTCGAAGAGGCGATCACGCGCCTCGCGCAAATGGCGCGCGCCGTCGGCATCCACTTGATCCTTGCGACGCAGCGTCCCTCGGTCGATGTCATCACCGGCTTGATTAAAGCCAACTTCCCTTCGCGCATCGCCTTCCGCGTCTCGTCGAAGGTGGACTCGCGCACCATCATCGACGCCAACGGCGCGGAGCAACTGCTCGGGCGCGGCGACATGCTCTTTTTGCCGCCCGGCACCTCGCGCCTCGTGCGCGTCCACGGCGCGTACCTCGAC
>JBOGOY010000211.1:0-6499 GCA_050748185.1 Pyrinomonadaceae bacterium | reverse complement strand
CTGCTCATGAACGGAAGGTGATCCGCGACTTCAACTTCATTACGCAGTCGCGCATCCGGGGCGAGTCGGTTGAGGACCGCGTGGCCGCGCAACTCATCGAGGTGGAAGAGGCCAAAGTGCTCCCGCTGGTGGCTGAGGCCGGCGGCGGTGGAGCCGTGCCGGCGCGGGTGCAACGCTTGACGCGGATGGACGGGCGAAAGCTCCGCGCCGTGCAGCCGCGCAGCACATCGGCGGCTGAGGTTTCCCGCGTCGAGGCGATCGAGATTAACGACGCACCCGATCGGGGCCGTGTCAGAGAGTTTGATTTTGAGGAGTAGCCCCCATGAAATCAAAGCACGCTCGTGTTGTTTATCATTTGGCAAAAGCTCAACGGCTGCGCCAACTCGCCTCTCAGTACCTGCGGACGCAGAACGGGCCGCTGGCCCAAGCACGCATCAAGCAGGCCGAAGGATACATCCGCAAGGCTCGCTACTGGCGACTGAAGATTCAATTTTGAACCGAATGGAAGTGAATTCGATGGCTGAATCACAGGTCCAATCGTTGGACGAATACGACGCAAGGATGGTGAGAAGTTTTCTGGAAGAGCGCTGGGGCGATTTCCTGTCCCACTTGGAAGAACAGGGCGAGAAAGACCCTGAAGAGGCGGCCGAGGACATCACGTTCGCGCTCGGCGCAATCATCGCTCAGGGCTGATCGATGGCGCACTACCGCACCAGCTTAGGAAAGAAAAGTAGCAACGCCTACCGCGCGCTGCGTGACAACGCGCGCAGGCTGTGTGTCGTCTGCGGCGAGTGGAGGGATTGGGCGCTCTTCAAACCGCGCAAGCGCAAGGCCCGCGGGCTGAACCTGCATTGCAGTTTTTGTGACGGCCGGACACCGGCCCACGTCAGGCACACATTGCACCCGCCGATGTCGCCGTTGAAAGAGCACCTGCGTGCGAACGTCAAGTTTCTGTATCGCCTGTTCGAGAGGCGGATTTCAAAAGGAAGGGGGACACAGGGAATGTCTGCGGAGGAACTTTCGTTGAAGGTGGCGAAGTTCCCGGATCGCATCGCGGCAATCATCGGCAAAACCTACGCCGAGCAGGGTGACCAAGCCAAGCTGGCCGACGACACCGCCGTGATGATGATTCGCGATCTGTTGATCGAACTTGATGAAACGCTCATCGAGCGGAACAAAAACAAAAGGCTCGCTAACCGCTAGGGAACGTTTAGCAAGCCCTTCGCATAGCTGGCCCGACCGCGGGCACTACATCTGCCGACGTTACTGCTTATAAGTCGGGCCAGCCAAATACGTCAACTGCAAAAAGCCGAGGTCAATTGCAATGAAGGAAAAAGACAAAAAACTGAGAGTGGTCGGCCCGCCGCCGCCGGGTGACGAACAGTTGCGGCTCTGGCTGGAAGCCTACATCAAAGAGCACCCACACCACACGACGGCGGTGCTCTCACGCTCGCAATACGTCGGTGTCTCACGCACCGCTCTCGACGCCTATCTCGACGGCAGTTATTTCATGTCGAAGGAGGATGGAGGGCAGGGAGTCAACCCGGCCTCTTCGAAGATTGAGAAACAGATTCGCGCCTTCCGCGAGCAGGTCGAGGGTACGGTGCGCCACGGCTACGCCAACAGTTTCGTCGAGACCCGTTCGTGGAAACAGCTTCAGCAGGCGTGCATCACGGCCATCACCGAGAACGTGATTGTCGTGGTGTACGGCAAGCCGGGCGTGGGCAAATCGCGCTGTCTGACTGAATTCGCGGTGCGAAAGATGTCCACTGCCCCGATCGCGCTGCTGTGCTCGACCAACGTCACCACGCGCCATTTTGTACAGCGCTTAGCCCGCGAGTTGGGCATTGATGACCGGCCGCCCACGGCGAAGCTCGAAGACCTGATCTCTGAGAGGTTGCGGCGCAATCCGCGCCCCATCTTCGTGGACCAAGCCAACTACCTCAACGAAAAGTCGCTGGGGACAATTTGTTACTTGTGGGAGTTGGCGCGCATTCCAGTCGTACTGGCCGGGACACACGACCTCTACGAGCTATTCAACACTTCGCGTCTAACCGAGGACGTGCGTGCCCAACTCTCTTCCCGCGTGGCGATGCACTACCCGCTCGCCGAACTGACGCCCGGCGAGGTCAAGGGGATCATCCAGCGGGCGCTCGGCGCGGATGCCACTGACGAGGCCATCTCGCAAATTCTCAACGTAACGGGCGGCGTCCACCGCCACGTTGACATGATCATCCCGCGCATCCTCGACCTCAAAAATCGAAACCAAGAGCGCCTTCAGAGCGGCGAAGTGACGATGACCGACATCGTCATGACGGCCGGTCGCAGGCTGATGACTGGCTGAAGCCGGAGGTGACTGATGAACAGACGCAAAGCCGAATTCAGGGTCGAGGACGTGGTGGTCAGCGTCATCTGCCCGCATTGCCAAAACCAACAGCACTCGCCGAACTACCCGACTTCATTCGGGTGGGACAAGTCGGACGCCAAGCGTGTCGGGCCGAAGGGAGAGATGGCGTGTGAGATGTGCCGCCAGAAATTCGCGCTCCCGGCGGCGCTCTTCAGTCTGATGACGGGGGTGAACTAATGCCAAAACGCACAGCGAGATTTCACATCGGGGAGGTTCAGGTGAGAGTTTCGTGCCCTGTTTGCTGCGTCCCGCGCAACTCGCCGAGTGAAGCTCAATCGCTCGACTGGAACATGCGGGACGTGCGGATCACTGGCCTTTCAAGTGTCCTTAAATGCGCCCATTGCCGGCTGGAATTCACTCTCCCGCAACGGCTCTTCAATCTGCTCGCGGGCTTATGAGGGCAAGGCTCGAAACAGTTTCAAGGGCGTCAGTTCCGCGCGTCACGCACACGCGAATTGTGTGCGGCGACTGCGCCGGTGACGCCCCTATCCCGCTCAAGACGTTGTTGACGAGCGACGGCTATTGCTCCCGATGCGGCGGTCGCAGTTACGTCTTGGCAGCCAAAATCACTGGCGCGCGTGCGCGCCATTTACACAGTAAGGGAGAACAGGCATGAACACGCAAACGCAAACGCTAAACAACCAGCAGCAGTCAATCGTCGCCGAGCTTCAGCGCAAGTTCGATCTCGACCCGGAGCAGGTGTTGTTCCTGAACCCGAACCGGCCCGACGAGCCGTGGTTGTCGGCCGAGGCGCTGATGAGCGTCGCGCGGCAGTCAGGCGGCTTTCAATCGACCATTGTCAACTTCGACCAGCATGTGGCGGGGCTCAATCAGGTGATCCACGTCGCCACCGTGATCGACAAAGAGGGGCGCACCTACAGCCGCTCCGGCGTCGCGACTGTCGGCGAGAAGTTGCCTGACGGCGGCAGTGCCGGCGAGCACGGACTGGCCGCCTCGCGTGCGCTCGGCTCGGCTCTCAGGGCTGCGGGCTTCGATCCGTTCAAGGCCGGCTCGGTAGTCCAGATCGACCTCAAACGCAATTCTGATTCAACTCCCGCCACGGGCAGAGAGTTGATCGCGGCTGAGGTGATGCGGAGCAAAAACCTCAGCACCATCCACATCCTTGCCGAGCAAAAGGGGTTGATTAGGAACGGTCCCGGCGGGCGCAGAGAGATGGCAGTTTATCGCTCTTGGCTGCTCGAAAACTTCGGCGCTGATACGGCGGCGCTGCTCAACGAGCGGGAGTTTCTGCAGGCCATCAACGCCCTACGGCAGATGCCCGAGCCGTTGAACACGACCGCATAAGACGTCACCGTTAGTAGCCGGCCGGAGGAAACAGATGTCCGAGCAGTTGAAATTCAGACTCTACGAAGATGAGTTGCTCGCGCCGCTCAGCGGACACGAGTTGACAGAGTTGGAGCGGTTCATCGCCAGCCTGTTGCTGAGCGCGAACACGCACCGGCCTGTCGGCATCGCGGAAATCATTCGTAGCGCCGAATTCATCCTCTCGAAAAAGGTCTCAGAGCGAGCTGTCAAACAGACGATCCGCTCGCTCAGGAAGGAACACAAGTTCCCGATCCTCGCGCGCCGGAAACAACCGACTGGTTACTGGTGGTGCGCCTCTACCGCCGAGATGCAAGCATTCATCGAGAGCTTCCGCGCGCAGGCTCTCGATGAACTCCACACCCTCTCGCAAATCGTCAAGCACAACTACCCGGCCCTACAAGGCCAATTGAGTTTCGAGGACCATTACTGAAGAAAGGCTTAACTCATGTCAGTCGCACGTCATCAATTTTGCAGCACGTCACCCTCGCCGGAACGTTCGCCGCGTCACAAGATGCTCGGCGCTATCCACATCGAGTGGCACAAACAGCGCCCCGATCTCCACCTCGACAAAGAGGGGGAGCGCGAAGAGCGCCTGCAATTCATCACCGAAGTTCTCAAGCTGAAAAGACCTCTCCGCTCGATGCGCTCGTTGACTGACTCGGAACTCTGCAAGGTGCTCGACGCCCTGCGCCTGCGGCGGGGTCAGCCCCGGCTCAACGGCTACACGCCGCCGGTGAAGCCCGAGCCAGAGGAGAAGGTTGTGCATCACCTCGCGAGCGCCGAGCAGGTCTTCACAATCCGAAAGCTGTTCGAGAACCTTGAATGGACCGAGGGCTACCGGCAGCGATTCCTCGATCTGCGCTTTCAGCGCGAGAACCCGGCGCACCTTACGCCGCGACAGGCCAATTCGCTGGTCATGATCCTGTTGAACATCGCCGCCTCGCGCGAGTTGAAAGAGCAGGGGCAACAGCGTGTGAGCCGCGCCGAGATCGGCAAGGTAATCCCTGCCATCAAGGCCCGGCTCGGCATCGACCGCGCGGGCAATCAAGCCGCAAAGGAGGTGGCTCATGGGTCATCAGACACAGATTGAATGGACGGACGCTACATGGAACCCGCTGCGGGGTTGCTTGCCTGTCTCAGAGGGCTGCCGGAATTGTTACGCCATGCGCGTCGCCGCCCGGTTCAGCGGCAACGGTATGCCATACGAAGGGCTCGCGGAAATGACAGCGCGCGGGCCGCGTTGAACCGGCGAAATCAAAGAGTTGTGGGGTGAGATTCAACGGCCGCTCCGTTGGAAACGACCACGCCGAATCTTCGTGAATAGCATGAGCGATCTCTTTCACGACGACGTTTCGGTCGAGTTCATCATCAGCGTCTTCAAGGCGATGGAACTCTGCCCTCGGCACACCTTTCAAATCCTGACCAAGCGACCGGCCCGGATGTGCAAAGTCCTCAAGGCATTAGCAAAACAGTGGGGGCGGCCCTTCCCGCTCCCTAACGTCTGGCTCGGAGTTTCAATCGAGGATCAGAAGTCGGCCGACGCGCGTGCCGTTGCTACTAGAAACGCCCGCGGCCGTTCGCTGGATTAGCGCCGAACCGCTGCTCGGTGCCCTCACCCTGCGCCGCTGGACGAACAGATTCTGCGATTCATGGTGCGGCGAAGCGGGCTGTCGGTGTCAGAGCGCGGTCGGGGGTGGGACCGGATTGATCAGGTGGCCGTGGGCGGCGAATCCGGCCCCGGCGCGCGCCCGATGCACCCTGATTGGGTGCGAGCCCTGCGCTACGAATGCCGGCTCAACGGCGTGGCCTTTTTCTTCAAGCAAATCGGCGAATGGGCGTGGGTTAAAAGCCCGCAAGAGGCGACACATTTTCTGACGATTGAAGGCTTCTTGCGCGAATTGCATGACGGTCATTCGCTTGAAGACAGCGATGTGCTGCTGGCTCGGAGGGGCAAAAAAGCGGCGGGCCGAATGCTCGATGGTCGCACTTGGGATCAGTACCCCGAGACACTCAATAGCCCAATCATCCTCGGTAAAGGAGAATCAAATGCGATACCCACGAACGCCTGAACAATGGCAGGAAGCGGCCGACGCCGCCGAAGTGCTTCTGCTCGTTGATGCCGCACGCCAATACGGTCTAGTCAGGGGCGGCCCGACAGTGGACGTGGCCCGGTGCGAAGAGATTCTCGCGGGTGGACGCCAGCGAGGCGTACTCCCCCGAAGAGCAGTCGTCGAGAACTTCATTCTGGACATGGCCGCGGCCGTCTCAGTCGAGGATCGATTTGAAGCGAATTAGATTCATCTCGTTCCTGCTCGCGCTGTTGGTGTTGTTGCTGGCCCGGCTCTGCGGCGTGCGCTCCTCGTGAACAAGCATGATTGAAGTCGAAAATCTCAGTGAGAAAGACATCGGACGACGGGTCACTTGGGAAGTCGCGCCGGGCGTCGTGAACGAGGGGTATCTGGCCGCTTGGGATGGCGGGCGGTTGTTAATCGCCTTGAGAGTTACCGGAAAGCAATTTATGCGGATTGTCGAAGACGTTGACCCGGCGGAAGTGAGGTGGGTCCATGAACGCTGGAATTGAGCGGCGCGGGGCGAACCCACGCAAGCAGCGAGGTAAAAGACACCATGACAGCCACGCTCTCCCCGCGTCCGTCTCCAATGAGTTGTTCGGCGGCGTCTAGGGAGAAAATTGAGTGCGCGGAATGCGGCGTACTGACAACACCAGACCGCGCCGATTTTGCCGAAGGCGACGGCGGCATGATTCCT
>JBOGOY010000210.1:0-6501 GCA_050748185.1 Pyrinomonadaceae bacterium | reverse complement strand
GGCATAATTTCTGAGACACGACCGTCGTGGGGAAGTATGCTGTGCTAGGATCGGGGCATGAAAACCGAAGTTGAGACACGAGTCATTTCCCGTTCGCCAGATGTGATGAGTGGAGCGCCCGTCTTTGCCGGCACGCGCGTCCCCGTGCAAACCATCATTGATTACCTTGCCGGGGGGCATCCACTCGACGAGTTCTTAAATGATTTCCCGACGGTGCGTCGTGAACAAGCCCTTGAGTTGCTGAAGCGTCTCAAAGAGGTGCTCCGGGAAGCGCAGGTATGAAGGTCTTGATTGATGAGTGTTTGCCAAAGAAGCTCAAGCTTGAAGTAGAAGCCGATATCGTGAGAACCGTACCAGAGGTGGGATGGGCGAGTACGAAGAACGGCGCGCTGCTACGTTTGGCGGAGCAAGAGTTTGATGTGCTGCTCACGAACGACCAAAATCTTGAGCATCAGCAGAAGCTAAACAAGTTCGATTTGGCGTTTGTCGTGTTAGTGGCAAGCACAAATGACATAGCAGACCTCAAGCCACTGATGCCCGCGGCCAACGAGGCGTTAAAGCAGATCAAGGCCGGAGAGATCGTGTATTGATCCCAAAGGAGGCTTGAATCCATCAGAGGCGTTTGTATTTGGAGATAAGGCCGACTTAGGGCACCACTGAGATCATCTTCGAGACTTTCTTCCGCAACCAGTCCAAGCAACCCGCATCGTTCCCCCGTCCGCGTCTGCCGAAACTTTCAGACGAATCTGACCAGCTACGGCATGGCGACGCCGAAGTGCTCGCGCAGGACGGCGGCGCATTCGGCTTCGTCGGTGAGCGGCCGCTCGCGCCGCTCGTTCCCGGCCGTCTCGATGAAGCGCATCCCGCTCAACGTCAGGCGTCCGTCGGGCGTCGGGCGCGAGCAGATGCGCTTTTGCGTGAAGTGCGAGGCGGGCGAGGTCTGGTGAAAGCGGCACATCTCTTCATAATCCGCGTAGCGGTGCGGTTGTAAGTCGAAGCGGTATTGCGCCGCCCACGTGCCGCCCGGTTCGTCTCGCTGCCAGAGGATCAGACGTTCGCCTGCGGGGGCGATGCGGTAGGCGCGACGGCCTTGTTGCTGCCCGCCGCGCTCGTCCAGACGCAGCGGCTCGGTGAACGAGTCGCCGAAGCCCACGTCCGCCAGCCAACGTTCTCCGAGCGTCACCAAGAGCGTCATGTGATCGAAGTCTGGGCCGAAGCCTGCGCCGTCCGGCTGGGCCACGCCTGCCGAGAGCATCGCCACGTCGAAGCCGAGCGCGCGCAGCAACGCGGCGAACAGACCGTTTAGCTCGTAGCAGAACCCGCCGCGCCGGCGCGTCACGATCTTGTCGAACAGGGCTTCGTCGTCGAGCACGACGGGCTCCCCGGCGTGGATGCTCAAGTTTTCAAACGGCACGGCGCGCAGGTGGGCCAGTTGCAAGGCGCGCAGAGTTTCCGCCGACGGCGTGAGCGGGCCGCGGTAGTCGAGGCGTGCGAGGTAGGCTTTAATGTCCATCAGGGTATGACCTGAATCAACGTGGAGACGCAGAGGTAGCGCAGAGGCCCGCAGAGAGTCGAGCTCAAATTTGTGATCTCAAATCTCCGCGCGCCTCCGCGGCCCTCTGCGCCTCCGCGTTGAATGGCGATTCACACTTACGCGCCTTCGAGTTAACTACACCAGTTCGCAGACCTCTTCCAGATAACTCGCGTAAGCGACGCCCGCCGGTTGCGCGCCCGCAATCGGCCGCAGCGGCTCACGCAGGGAACGCATCAACTGCGCGAAGCCTTCGGGTGTCAGCGACTGCGGCCCGTCCGAGAGTGCGCGGTCGGGGTCGGGGTGGACTTCGACGATCAGGCCATCGGCCCCCGCGCCGAGCGCGGCTTTCGACGTGGCGGGGACCAAGCTGCGGCGGCCCGTGGCGTGTGATGGGTCGGCGATGACCGGCAAGTGCGAGAGTTCGCGCGCGCGTGCGACCGCCGCCAAGTCGAGCGTGTTGCGCGTGTCGGTCTCGAAGGTCTTGATGCCGCGCTCGCACAACACCACTTCGGGGTTGCCGCCCGCGAGCAGATACTCGGCCGCCAGCAGCCACTCTTTAATCGTCGCCGAAGGGCCACGCTTCAAGAGCACCGGGCGCGGTGTCAGCGCCAGCCGCCTTAGCAGAGAGAAGTTCTGCATGTTGCGCGCGCCCACCTGCAACACGTCTGCGTACTCGGCCACCGTCTCCACGTCGCCTTCGCTGATCACCTCTGTGACGACGGGCAGGCCCGTCTCGGCGCGCGCCTCGGCCAGCAGTTTCAAAGCCTCCAGCCCGAGCCCCTGAAAATCGTAAGGTGAGGTGCGCGGCTTGTACGCGCCGCCGCGCAACATCGACGCCCCCGCGGCCTTCACAGCGCGCGCCGTCGTCAACAACTGCTCGCGCGATTCGACCGAGCAGGGGCCGGCGATGACTACAACTTCTTCACCTCCGATCCGCACGCCGCACACTTCGACGACCGTGCGCTCGGCCTTGATCTCCCGGCTGACGAGCGTGAACGGCTGCGTCGCGGGCTTGACCTCGCTCACGCCGGGCGCAGACTTCAGCACCTCGAAGGCGCTGGGGCCGCCGCCCGCTTTGCCGAGCGCGCCGATGCGGACGCCTTCAGCATTGTGACTGACGTGCGCCCGCTGTTCGTTCCGCTCGATCAGGTTGACGACGCGGGCGATCTCTTCCGTGGTGGCGTTCTCTAACATGCTGACAATCATGACTGGAGGCTCCTTAATAATTCGTGGCGGTTGACGGCCGCCGCGGCTGAAGGGTAACGGCCGAGCACGACCAACTCCTCGACGCCCGGCCCCGTCTCGCCGAGCGCGCCCTCGATCGAGTCGTCTTCGCCGGGCGCGGTTTGCAGATCAAGGTAAAACAGATACTGAAACGGTCGGCCGCGGACGGGGCGGCTTTCGATCTTTTGCAGGTTGACGCCGCGCCGGGCGAAGGGCGCGAGCGCGGCATGCAGCGCGCCGGGCCGGTGCGCTAGTTTGACGACGAGCGAGAGTTTGTCGGCCCGCGGCAGAACCCGCGGTTCGTGTGCGAGCAGGACGAAGCGCGTGTAATTTTCGGCGTGATCTTCGAGGTGCTCGGCGAAGATCGCGCCGCCGTACATCTCGGCGGCGCGGCGCGAGCCGATCGCCGCCCGCGCCGGATCGCCGGCCGAGACGACGCGGCGGACGCTGGCCGCGGTGTCGTCCGTGGCGAGCCGTGCGAGGTGCGGGCGCGCGGCGAAGAAACGTTCGCACTGCGCGAGCGCGACCGGGTGCGACTCGACGCTTTGCAGTTGCTCTGGTTTCGCGCCGGGGCAGCCGACGAGGTGGTGCGCGATGGGGATGACGACTTCGGCCGCGATCCGCAGACGACTTTCGGCGAGCAGTTCATAGACGCGGTGGACCGAGCCGGCGAGCGTGTTTTCGACCGGCGCGAGCGCCAACTCGGCCGCGCCCTCGCCGACGGTCGCAAACAGCTTCTCGAACGTCGCACACGGCACGAGTTCGATTTCTTCGCCGAGCAGGCGCACGGCGGCCTCTTCGCTGAAAGCCCCGCGTTCGCCCTGAAACGCGCAGCGCAGCCTGCGCCCGCCGTCGGCGTCCTTCGCGTCGCTCATCTCGCCCCCCGCCCGCGCTGTAGCGTGGTCAAGACGGGCGCGTCCTCCTCGGCCTGCTCCGCATCGCCGGCGGCGCGCTCCTGCACCCGGCGCGACTCGCGGATGATGCGTTGAAAAATCTTCGCCAGCGCCCGCCCGTCAAGCGGTCCCGCGTTGGCTCCGTGGACGCGCCTCAGCACCTCTGTCTCGCGCACCGGATCGCACAGCGGCAACCCCGCGCGGGCCTTTTGCCGGCCGATCTCCGCGGCCAGACTTGCGCGGTGGTTCAGCAGCCTCAGCAACTCCTGATCGACCGCGTCGATCTCTTCGCGCCAATCTTCGATCCCCATCTTCGACCCCCTTTCGTGCGGGCAAAAAACAAGCCGGCCGCAACTTCCTGTTCGGAGGTTGCGGCCGGCTCTGCGAAAGCTTAACTAGCTCTGACAGCTAGTGTGCGCTCAACTCTTGACGCGCGTCTAAGGCTTCGCCGGGCCGCCCCTCCGGATAGGAGAAGCGGTAGGTAAAGGCGAAGTAATAAAACTCTGTGTGTTGCATCGTGCGTCGCATCGCGTGTCGAGCGCCCCGTCAGGCTTCGGACGAAGCGTAAGGCACTATAGCCAACCACCGGAAAAACTGTCAACCAGTTTTCCATTAATAATTCATAAACAGAGAGGATAGAGGGTAGAGGATAGAGGGTAGAGGGCAGAAGCCCGACAAGGCTTTCACTCTTCACTGTCCTCTATCCTCTATCCTCCCTTTCCTGCTTTTGTCGCCCCGCGCCAACGTTGCTATACTCTCGGCCATGCCGACAAATAAAGCTTCCGACAGCGTCACCGTGGGGCTGGTGCAGATGACCTGCTCGCCCGAGCCCCAAGCCAACATGGAGAAGGCGGTCGAGCGCATCAGAGAGGCGGCCGGGCGGGGAGCGCAGGTCGTCTGCCTGCAAGAGCTTTTCCGCTCACAATACTTCTGCCAGACGGAAGACTGCGAACTCTTCAAACTGGCCGAGCCGATCCCCGGCCCCTCGACCGAGACGCTCGCGGCCGTGGCGAAGGAGCACAAGATTGTGATCGTCGCCTCGCTGTTCGAGCGACGCGCCGCCGGGCTCTACCACAACACGGCGGTCATCCTCGACGCCGACGGGCAGGTCGCGGGCAAGTATCGCAAGATGCACATCCCGGACGATCCGCTCTTCTACGAGAAGTTCTACTTCACGCCCGGCGACCTCGGCTTTCAGACACAGGACACGCAGTACGGCAAGATCGGTACGCTCGTCTGCTGGGACCAGTGGTTTCCAGAGGCCGCGCGCCTGACCGCCTTGCAAGGCGCGCAGTTCCTCTTCTACCCGACGGCCATCGGCTGGCTGCCCGAAGAGGACGAGGCGATGAATCTGGCGCAGCATCAAGCGTGGGAAACCATCCAGCGGGCGCACGCGATTGCCAATGGCGTCTACGTCGTCGTCGTCAACCGGGTGGGCAAAGAAGGGCAACTCCAGTTCTGGGGTCAGTCGTTCGTCGCCGACCCGTTCGGCCGCATTATCGCCAAAGCTTCCGCCGATAAGGAAGAAGTCTTAGTTATCGAGTGCCCGCTCGACGCGATCGAGCGCACGCGGCAGAATTGGCCTTTCCTGCGCGACCGCCGCATCGAGTCCTACGGAGGCTTGGGCTACCGCTTCCTTGAACAAGCGGGATAACTTAAATGATGAATGCGGAATGATGAATGATGAATGAAAGACAACTTGCTCTTCATTCATCATTCATCATTCCGCATTCATCGTTACGTGTTGAGTCATGAAACAGCAGACGCCCAGAGAACTCGGTTACCGGATGCCCGCGGAGTGGCACCCGCACGCGGCGACGTGGCTCACGTGGCCGAAAGACCCTCTGACGTGGCCCGAGCGCGTGCCGGAAGTCGAGGAGATTTACATCGCGCTCATGGCCGCGCTCACTCCGCACGAGCAGGTCTGCTTGCTGGTGGACGACGAGGAGATGGAAAGTTCGGTGCGCGCCCGCTGCCGCTTTCCCGGAGCGGAAAACGTTCGCTTCGTCCGCTTGAAGACGGTTGACTCGTGGATCCGTGACTACGGCCCGAACTTCCTCGTCCGCGGCCCGGGCGAACTCGCCTACAACGACTGGATTTTCAATGCGTGGGGCAACAAATACGAAGAGTTGAGGAAGGACGACCACGTCCCTGAGCGGCTGGAAGACATCCTGCGGGTGCCGCGCTTCGCGCCGGGCATCGTGTTGGAGGGCGGCGCGATTGAAGTGAACGGCGCGGGTGTGGTGATGACGACCGAACAGTGCCTGCTGAACCGGAACCGCAACCCACATCTCTCGCGCGCGGAGATCGAGCAGTGTCTGCGCGACTACCTGAACGTCGAAAAGGTGCTCTGGCTCGGCGAAGGCATCGTCGGCGACGACACCGACGGTCACATCGACGACATCGCCCGCTTCACCTCGCCGACGACCGTTGTCTGCGCCGTCGAAGACGATCCGGCGGACGCGAATCACGAACTGTTGCGGGACAATTTCCGGCGTCTGCAACTGGCGACCGACGCGCACGGGCGGCCTTACGAAGTCGTCCCGCTGCCGATGCCCGGCGTCGTCGGGGGACACGAGGAACGCCTGCCCGCGAGCTACGCCAACTTCCTCGTCGCCAACAACGTCGTGTTGGTTCCCGTCTTCGGCCACCCACACGACGCGCACGCGCTCGACACCTTGCAAAGACTCTTCCCCGGCCGCCGCGTGGTTCCCATCAACGCCGAGCCACTCGTCTGGGGCATGGGCACCATCCACTGCCTCAGCCAGCAGCAACCGCAAGCATGAAATGATGAGTGCGGAATGATGAATGATGAGTGAAAGGCAGACGCCTTAATTCATCATTCATCAC
>JBOGOY010000209.1:0-6502 GCA_050748185.1 Pyrinomonadaceae bacterium | reverse complement strand
ATTTAATATAGTCCAATGTCCAATGTCCAACGTCAGAGGATAGGTATTCGACTTTGGACTTTGGATTTTTGGACTTTGGACCCATGAACATCGGCATCCTGATTTCCGGCCGCGGCTCGAACATGCTGGCGATCGTCGAGGCCGTGCGGGCGGGAATGATCCCCGGCGCGCGGGTCGCGGTCGTCATCTCCGACCGGGCGGGCGCTAAGGGACTGGAGAGCGCCGCCCTGCGCGGCATCGAAACGGCCGTCGTCGAACGTCGCGGGCGGGTGCGCGAAGAGCACGAGCGGGAAATTCTCGAAGCGCTCCGCTCGCACGGCGTCGAACTCGTCTGCCTCGCCGGCTTCATGCGCCTGCTCTCGCCCTCGTTCGTCGCGGCCTATTGCGGGCGCATCCTCAACATCCACCCGAGTCTGCTGCCGGCCTTCCCCGGCCTCGACGTGCAGCAGCAAGCTCTCGCGCACGGCGTCAAATGGAGCGGCTGCACCGTCCACTTCGTTGACGAGACCTTAGATGGGGGACCAATCATCACACAGCGAGTGGTCCCCGTCCTCGACGGCGACACGGCGGAATCCCTAGCCGCCCGCATCCTCGCCGAAGAGCACCGGGCGTACCCGGAAGCGCTCGCGCTCGTCGTCAGCGGTCAGTATAGAATCGAAGGCCGGCGGGTGCTGCGAAAGGAAGCTAAAGAAGCGGCTCAAGGTGACGGCAGTTCATAAATCAAAGACCGTCACCCATTCGGCGGCGGCGATGCGGTAGCCCTTCTTTGACAGCAGAAAGGCGGTCACATGACGCATGTGCCCCGCCCCATACAGTACGCCGACGACTTTGCGCTGTGACCCATTCGATTGCGCCAGTTCCTCGATCCGGCGAATCAACACCCGGTCGCGTTCGTCCACTAGCAGCGCATCGAACGGTTCCCACCTTTCGTCGTGCATCAGCACTTCGTCACGCGAAGGCAGATCGTCAAGCTCCATCGTTGCGGCCAGTAGTTCCCGTGTGCCGAAAAAGAAGAGATAGACGACGTACACGGGTACGAGCAGCGTCAACTGGAGTCGCAACCACAGCGGGAGGGCTGACCACTGTTCGTCGAAAACGTGGCCTTCGATGTCCGTATTGATGATGTGGCCGGGCAGGCCGTCGAGCCTCAGCCCCTCCTGCTGCGTGATTAAATCCATCCGTCTGATTTTGCCGACGATGCGGTAAGAGCGCGTCAGCAGGTTGACCTTCTTCGACCTGACACCTTCAGCCAAAATTAGATCGCAACCCGCGAGTCGCCGCCGGACTTCCGCGTAATAACTCTCTTCGCCGACGTGGATCATCGGGAACAGCACGAACTCCAAGCCGCTCCCGTCCTTTCTCAACGTGTAAACGGCCGAGCGCACTCCGGCCCAACTCTTTTCGATGAGCTGCATTTTTCAGTGTGATTCGGCATTGCGCGGCGCACCATCGGTAACTTGGCGTTTTTATAGAGAATCGAGAAAGCGATCGAAAATGCTTTCGATGTCGCGTGCGCCGTGCAGCACCCGCAAGATGTCAATTCGATCTTCAAATGGCTGGTAGAAGATAAGGTAGTTTTTGACGGAATAGCTGCGGAGGATGATCAGCAACCCTGCCCGGTGTGCGGAAAGTCACGGAGGAGGGCAAACTTGCTGGTGATCTCTTTGATGAGTTTATTCGCCGCTTCCGGATTGTGTTGTGCGACGTAAGCCCAAATCTCTCTCAAGTCTTCCGTGGCCGCAATGGCGACTTTAATCGTCCGCATCACTGTTGCCCCGAAGTAGTTCGCCGTTCCTGCCCTTGCTTAATAATTTCGTCGGAGAAGGCTTCGAGTTCGGCATCCGTCGCGTAAACGGAGAACCGTCCTTGTCGGATGTCCTCTGCGCCACGCATGATTTCGCGGCGTAAGGCATCCATGCCTTCCTCCCGCGCTTTCAGCAGACGCAGGCCGGCGTTGATGACCTCGTCAACAGATTTATACGACCCGCTTTTGACCTTTTCCTTCATCAGTTCTTCCAACTCGTTGGTCAACGTGATCGTCATCAAGTCACCTCGCTTCCCTTCCGCGACACACTCTGATCATGTCCTTACTCCATCGTCAAATGCAAGTTAGTCAAGCGGCAGCCGGCTTTCTCACTACTTTTTCTGCCCGAGCGCGACGGCGCGCTGGTAGGCGGCATAGACGGCCTTTGATAAGACGGTCCGCAAGCCCCCCTTTTCCATCTGATAGATGGCTTCGGCGGAGGTGCCGCCGGGCGAGGTGACCATGTTACGCAGTTCGGCCGGGTGCTTGTGCGTCTCGCGCGCGAAGAGGACCGAGCCGAGCATCGTCTGGAGGACCAACTCCTGCGCGACGTGGCGCGAGAAGCCCATGTGGACGCCGGCGTCCGTGAGCGCCTCCATCACGAGGAAGAAGTAAGTGGGGCCAGTCGCGCTCAGGGCGGTCGCCATGTCGATCCACCGCTCTTCTTCGACGCGCAGTTCGCGCCCGAGCGCGCCGAGCAGCGCGCGCACCTGCCGCTCCTGCTCTTCGCTCACCTGCGGCGTCGCCGTCCAGACGGTCATGCCTTCGCCGATCTGCGCGGGCGTGTTCGGCATCGTGCGGACGATCGCCGGGTGCAGCAGTTCGCCGGCCATCGTCTCGATTCGCGCGCCTGCGATGATCGAGACGACGAGTTGATTGGGCTGGACTACGTCTTTCAGTTCGTGCAACACACCGCCGAGCCGCTGTGGCTTGACGGCCAAGACGACGATCGAGCCGCCGCCGTCGTACTCGCCCGCGCTACCTTCTACTTGCTGGACCAGTTCGACCGCTTCGCGATTGCCCTCGACCATCTCGATACCGTAGCGGCCCGCGAGTTCTTCGCGGCGCGCGGCGCGCGGGTGGCTGCCGGCGATCTGTGCGGGCGCGACCAGTCCTTTTTTCAGGACGCCCGCGATCATCGCCTCGGCCATCACGCCGCAGCCGACGAAGGCGAGGCGTGCGCCGGCGAGCGGGTTGGAGTCCAGTTGGTTTTCCGCGTGTGTGTCAGTCATTTCGAGCCCTTCCATCCTCGGCGGTCGAGCATAGCGTAGGCGGCGCGCGATGCGCGACCCTTTGCCGGTAAATGGTAAATAGTGAATGGTGAACGGTGGTAGAGAACACGCTCTTCCATCCACCATTTACCATTCACCATTTACCATTTACCATTCACCAGCCATGACCATTGACGAACAACTCGCTTACTTACGCAAAGGCACGGTCGAGATCATCCGCGCGGAAGACCTGCGCGCCAAGCTGGAGCAGTCGGCGCAGACGGCCCGGCCGCTGAAGATCAAATATGGGGCGGACCCGACCGCGCCCGACATCCACCTCGGCCACACGGTCGTCATCCGCAAGCTCAGACAGTTTCAGGAACTCGGCCACACGATCATCTTCCTGATCGGCGACTTCACCGGACTGATCGGTGATCCGTCGGGCAAGTCGGCGACGCGCCCGCAGTTGACCCGCGAAGAGATCAACGCCAACGCCGAAACCTACAAGACGCAGATTTTCAAGCTGCTCGACCCTGAGAAGACCGTCATCGACTTTAACTCGCGCTGGATGGACGGACTCGGCTCTGAAGGGTTCATCCGGTTGGCGTCGCACACCACCGTCAAGCAGATTCTGGAGCGCGACGACTTCGAGAAGCGCCTCAAGGAAGAGCGCCCGATCGCTTTGCACGAACTGCTCTACCCGCTGGTGCAGGGCTACGACTCGGTCGCGCTTGAGTCGGACGTGGAGTTTGGCGGCACCGATCAGAAGTTCAACATGCTGGTCGGCCGCAACCTCCAACGCGAGTACGGGCAGGAGCCGCAGGTCGTCATCTGCACGCCTCTCTTGGAAGGTACCGACGGCGTGCAGAAGATGTCGAAGTCTTACGGCAACTACATCGGCATCAACGAACCGCCGCCGGAAATGTTCGGCAAGGTGATGTCCATCCCGGACGAACTGATGTGGCGCTACTACGAGCTATGCACCGATCTGAGAATCGAGCAGATCGAGCGGATGCGCGCGGAGGCCGAAGCGGGCGAGCGCAACCCGCGCGATCTCAAAGTCGAACTCGCCAAGTCGATCATCAAGGACTTTCACTCGGCTGCCGATGCCAGCGCCGCCGAAGAAGAGTTCAACCGCGTCTTCAAACGGAAAGAAGCGCCGGACGAAGTTGAGGAATTCACACTTGCCGCCGGCGCGTGGAAACTGCCGCGTCTGCTCGTCGAAACCGGGCTCGCGCCTTCGATGGCCGAGGCGCGCCGCCTCGTCGAACAGGGCGGCGTGAAAATCGAGGGCGAACGCCATGCACATGCTGACGAGGAGATCACACTCGACGCCGGGCAGTCGCTTTTGCTTCAGGTCGGCAAGCGTCGTTTCCTGCGCGTGCGCGGGGATTGATCGGTTATCCCAATGGACCACGTCTCTGAAATGGCTCGTCACTTGGATGCCGTTCTACCAATCGAAAGTGTGTTGCGCCAAGCCACGGCCTTTCTTGATGCGTGCGCTTGGACGCTAGAGATTAGTGATGACCACTTCGTTAACATCCCTCAAGGGACCACATTGGTTGTTCGTTCGAGGGCTTTCGTTAAAGCAGATATGTCCGACTACGTTTTGCTGGACGATCACTTTGAGGCAGTGGTCCATGTCGGAGAAGCGGAAGGACTCCGGCGGGCTAAATACGCTGTGCTCAGGATGTATTTCAATGCTGAGGGTAAATTCGTCACGGAAGACCGCTACGATAAATTCTCGTAATAGCAGGCGCTGAATCTGACTTTCACAGGAGTAATGTGGCATGAAAGGCAAGTTGTTCCACTCTCTCTTATACTTGACCGCTCTCATCTTCGTCTGCGGCGCTGGCGCTGTAAAAACTCAAGCACAGGACGCCACGCGCCGGCCGAAGGGACCAATCGCCGGCCCCATCATCAAGTTGCCGCGCGGACATTACGAGCCGCCGCCGGCCGACGCGGATGGGCAACAACAGGAAGAAGAGACCAGACCAACGGCTCGGCAGGCGTGGGAATATTCCGCCATCACGCACGTCGGCACGCGGCGAAAAACCTTCGGGACAGACATCGTCGGCTTCGCCTCCGTCCGCTATTTTCGCGGTGGCGGCGAGCAGGTCGAGGGTGCTAATGAAGACGAGGCGCTCGCCAACGCATTGACCAAGCTCGGTGAAGAGGGCTGGGAGTTGGTCGCGATTCGCGACTCGTTCCAACTCTCGGACGGGAACGGCGGCAGCAATAGCAGCTACTTTTTCAAGCGGCCTCGCTGACCTTCACTCTCACGCGCGCGTCTCGCCCTAGAGGCCCCGCGCGAAACGGAGGCATACATGGCGGAAGAAAACAAAGTAATCATTCGGCACTGGTTCGAGGAGGTCTGGAACAAGGGGCGCGCCGAGGCCATCGATGAGTTGTTCGCCGCCGATGGAGTGGCGCACGGCATCGCCGACGAGCAGGGCCACCCCTTGCGCGGCCCGGTCGAGTTTCGGGCCTTCTACGAGCGCTTCCGCGGCGCGTTCCCCGACATCGAGATCGTGGTCGAAGATACCGTCTCGGAGGGCGACAAGGTCGCGGCCCGCTGCCGCGTGCGCGGCCAGCACCGCACGACTCGCTCGGCTTCGCCGCCACCAACCAGCCGATGGAGATCACCGGCATGTGCATCGTGCGCCTGCGCGACGGCCAGATCGTCGAGGCGTGGAACAACTTCGACTTCATGTCGATGTTCCAACAGCTCGGCGTCGTCGAATTCCGGCAAACGCCCGCGGCGAAAGAATAAGCCAAGTTCTAAACAGCGACTTTCTCCGGCAACAGGAGTTAGCCATGAAGGACACGAAGCGCACGAAGGAACTAGCAAGCGTTCAATCATTGGAGTCTCTTCTTCGCGTGCTTCGTATCCTCCGTGGTTAATTTCTCTGTTTTGAAACTGTCTTTAACTCGTCACTTGTCACCTGTCACCTGTCACTGTTTTCAAGATGTCTGCGACCATTCACAGCGACGAAAATTTGATCATCGAGACGCCCGAGCGCGTGCCGTTGCACTTCGCGCTGGCGTCCATCGGCAACCGCTTTCTGGCGTGCGCGGTGGACCACGCGCTGCAAGTGTTCGCGATCATCCTCGTCTGGCTGATGATGTCGTGGATGGGCGACTGGGACTTTTACGAACGGCAACTCGCGGACGCACCGAAGTGGGTGGTGGCGCTCCTAATCATCGCGCTGTTCCTCATCTGGTCGGGCTATTTCGCGCTGTTTGAGTGGCTGTGGGCGGGACAGACGCCGGGCAAGCGATGGCTTCGTCTGCGCGTCATCCGCGAGGACGGGCGGCCCGTCACCTTTTGGGAAGCGGCGGCGCGAAACCTGTTGCGCGCCTTCGACATGATGCCCGCGCCGTTCTACTCGGTCGGCCTGCTCTCGGTGTTCCTGTCAGGCAGCGATCAGCGCGTGGGCGACTTCGTCGCGGGCACGGTCGTCGTGCGCGAGCGCGAGGCCGAAGC
>JBOGOY010000208.1:0-6511 GCA_050748185.1 Pyrinomonadaceae bacterium | reverse complement strand
ATGCTGAGGAGCACGATCTTGATCGACTCGGGCGGGAAGCCGGATTCGAGCGTGAAGGTGTAGCCGGCGAATACGTCGTTGGTGCTGTCGATGCCCCAGTAGAGAAAGCCCTTGTCACTGAATGAGAGCAGCGCGCGCATCAGTCCGAGGCCGTTGCGTGCCTTGTCGGCGTTGATGTAGCTGCCGGCATAGTGCGGGAAGATGCGGAAAAAGATCGTCTCGTTGCTGGTGACGCCGATCACGATTTCGAGGTTGTCACAGTGCTTCAGCCCGGCGCGCATCACGCCGGAAAAGTTAAACGGCTGCTTTTCGCTCTGCTGGAATTCGACGCCGATTTCGGGACCGGCGGTGTTGAGCAGGCGGCGCAGCTTCTCGCGCGTGGCGACGCGCGCGGCGTCCTGCGCGGGCGCGTCGGCGGCGAACAGACCGAGGGCGGCCAACAGGACGAAGGACGCGATGACGGCGGAACGTTTCATGGGGAAGTATCCTCCGGAAGGGAATTCGACGGCGCCCCGGTCGGACGGAGCTTAAAGTTTGTAAGTCAGATCGCGGACGGAAGTCAAAGAAAAGGCAGTTGAGAGCGAACTGCCGGCAGTCTGCCGGCGTGACCCCCAGCGACGCTTTGCCGGACGCTCTCCGTGGTTCATTGCCACTGCGTCGCGCACGATCAATCGTCCGCCGCTTGTCGCCACAGGCGTAACAGGCCAGAGATGCTTGCGAGGTGGTGATCGTCGTGTTCCGCGACGAAGAAGGTCCAGTCGATAAGGCGCATCTCAGTTTGCAGCCGGGGGTGCAGCGCGGCGCGCGCGATGGATGCCTCGTCGAGCCGTTCGAGGCGCGCGCAGAGGGCGTGACGGTCGGCGCGAAACGCGGCGAGAATGACACCGATCGCGGCGGCATTGTGGTTCGCCTCGTGCGTCTGGCGGTTCTCGCGGTCGGCGGCGGTCAGGACTCGCGCGCCGGTCTCGAACTCACCCAGTCGCGCGGTGTCGAGTTCCGACAGGTCGAGCAGGTGGCCGGCGTGTTCCTGTATGGACCAACGGTCCCCGTCGCGCCGCATCAGCAGTTCGGCGGGCGTGCCGCGCACGAGGTCTTCGAGGCGGGCGGGCGTGCCGCGCAGTCGTCCGACAACGTTTGGGAACATCCATGTCGGAAGCTTGAAAGCGAACTCGCGCGTGAACCAAGCCGGGCGGTTGAGCATGTCGTTGGTCCCTCCTGTCATAAAATTGAAAGTTCAAGCACCTCTCCCGCCTCGCACGGCCGCCGCGGCCGTGCGGTGTGCCGGCCGTTGGACGGGTTCGGCCGGAGGAAACATCCGCGCCAACGCCCGTTGGCGGAAGGCGAAAATCTCTTCCAGCCGGCGGCGGATCAGCACCCGGTTGAGCACGCCGCCAAACGGCCGGTGCTTCAGGCCGTAATGCACGACGTCTTCGACCTCAACACCGGCCGCCGTCTCGCGAAAGTGGTGCTGGTGATGCCAGAAGCGGTAGGGGCCGAAGCGTTGCTCGTCGACGAAGAAGAAGGGTTCGTTGACATGCGTGATCTCCGTCACCCAGTTGACCGGCAGGCCGAGCAGCGGCCGGATGCGGTAGCTGATGATCATCCCGGCATGCATCCGTTCGGGCAGTTCGCAGGTCAGTTGAAAATCGAGCCATGCCGGCGTGATGCGCGGCAGGTTGTGCGGACTGGAGAAAAAGTCCCACGCCCCGGCTACGTCGAGCGGCAAAGTCTGCTGGTAGCGCAGAGAGTAAAGCTTCATAGTCGTTTGGCGATTCGCTCTCCCTTTCCCGCCAGTACATATAGAACGCCCGCTTGCGTATAATCAAGGCCCGATGACGAGTGACAGGAGAAGAGAGTAAACAGTGACAGGTGACAAGTGACAGGAAGCAGCCAACCCTTTCTTGTTACCTGTCACTTGTCACCTGTCGCCCGCTTTCTTTCTGTCACCTGTCATTCGTCACTTGTCACTCGATTTCAGTCGCCTATCACTTGATTATGCTGGCTTTCCTGTTGGCGCTCGCGACGGCCACGAGCGGCGCGCTGATGACCTACTGCTACGACGATGACGCGCCGCTCTACGCGCGCCTGTGCGCGGGCGTCTGCATCGGCTTGACGGCGCTCGGGCTCGTCGGGTACGTGTCGTCGTCTTTCCTCGGGCTGACGACTTTGAGCCTCGCGCTCTCGGCCGTAATCATCACGCTGCCGCTCGCGTTGCTCGCGCGGGCTGACTGGCGCGCGCGCGTGAGTTACGACTTGGCGCGGGCGCGGCGTTTCGCGAGCGAGGCCGTGTCGCGCCCGCACGGCCGGGCGGGCGTGTCGCTGTTGCTGTTTTTGTTCGGCGCGGTCGTGTTGTGGCTCGTCTTCGGGCGCGCGATGTTCGTGCGCGGCGGAGAGATTTACACAGGGGTGGACAACAACCTCGGCGACCTGCCGTTTCACCTCGCCATCATCACGAGTTTTACAGACGGGCAGAACTTCCCGCCGCAGCACCCTGAATATGGCGGCGCGCGCCTGACCTATCCGTTCATCGTGGACTTCATCGCGGCGATGTTCGCGCGCTCTGGCGCGGCGCTCGAAGGCGCGCTGTTCCTCGAAAACTTCCTGCTGGGCCTCGCGCTCCTCGGCCTGCTTTACCGTTTCGCGCACGTGCTGACCCGCAGCCGCTCGGCCGCGCTCGTCGCGCCCGCGCTCGCGCTGTTGAGCGGGGGCTTTGGCTGGACGCGGCTCTGGAAAGAGTGGACTGACGGCCAACAGGGATTGGCCGAACTGCTGTGGCAGTTGCCACACGACTACACGATCAGTTTCGACGGCGTGTACCGCTGGGGCAACGCCTTGACCACGCTCTTCGTTCCGCAGCGCGGGCTGCTGCTCGGCCTGCCGCTTGCGCTCGTCGTCATCACGCAATGGTGGCGCATGACAGAAGGCGAAGAGCGAAAGGCGAAAGGCGAAAGTCAAAGCGGGGGTGAAGAAGAAACAATCTCACACCAACAGGGTGCGGCGCGGAAGGGCAAGCGAAAAGGAAGGCAGACCATGCCGGCTTACGATCCTTCCTCCTTTTCGCCCTTCGCCTTTCGCCTTTCACCTTTCGCCTCGCGGGTGTTGGGCGCGGGGCTCGTCGCGGGTCTGTTGCCGCTGGTGCACGCGCACAGTTTCATCACGCTGATGCTGTTGGGCGGTTGCCTCGCGCTGCTGTTTCCGCGTTGGCGCGCGTGGCCGCTCTTCTTCGCGGCGGCCCTCGTTGTGTCCGCGCCGCAGATGTTCTGGGCGACACGCGAGACGGCGGCGCGCCCCGAAAGCTTTTTCGCTTGGCAGTTCGGCTGGGACAGGGGCGAGCAGAATCCGCTCTGGTTCTGGCTGAACAACACGGGACTGTTCATCCCTCTGTTGGTTGCGGCCGTCGCGTGGCGCGGGCGCGACCCCGTCGTGCCAAAGCGCCTGTTGCTCTTCTACGCGCCGTTCACGCTGCTGTTCGTCATCTCGAACGTGGGGAAAATTTCGCCGTGGATCTGGGACAACATCAAGGTGCTGTACTACTGGTACGTCGCCTCGGTCCCGCTCGTCGCGCTCTTGCTGGCGCGGCTGTGGGGAAGGCGCGGCGCGTGGCGCGCGGCTTCAGTCGTGCTGTTCGGGCTGCTCGTGCTGGCGGGCGCGCTCGACGTATGGCGCGTCGCCTCGGGGGCTTCGGAGCAACGCGAATTTGACCGGGCGGGCGTCGAGTTTGCGGAGTTGCTGAAGCGCGAGACCGCGCCCGATTCGCTGATCCTTCAGGCTCCAACTTATAATCACCCCTCTTATCTGGCGGGCCGCCGCGCGCTGATGGGCTACGGCGGGCACCTGTGGTCGCAAGGGATCAGCTACGCCGAGCGCGAGGCCCACGTCCGGCAGATGTATGCGGGCGGGCCGAACGCCGAGCAGTTGATGCATCAGTACGGCGTGAACTACGTCGTCGTCGGCCCGCTCGAGCAGTCGGCGCTGACGGTCAACGAAGGCTTTATTCAAAAATTACAGAAGGTTGGTGAAACAGGTGGCTACCGCCTCTACCAAGTCGCGCGCCCGTAAGCAGCGGGGCGCCGAAACTGACACGTTCGAGACTCTGGGTGACGTGCGCGCCGCGGCGGCGGGCGAGACCGGCCAGATGTCGCCGCGCGCGGAAACTCTCGGCGCGGAACTATCCGCGCGCGCGTGGTTCGTCGCCTGCGCTGTCGTCATCGTTGCCGCGGCCGCGCTGCGCTTTTACGACCTCGACCTGAAGCCGATGCACCACGATGAGGGCGTCAACGGGTTCTTTCTGACGAACCTGCTGCGCTCGGGCGGCTACCGCTACGACCCGGCGAACTACCACGGCCCGACGCTCTACTATTTCACTTTGCCGCTCGCCTACGTCGCCGAGCGCTTCGGCTTTTATAACACGACGCTCGTGCGTCTGGTCCCCGCGCTTTTCGGCGTGGCGACCGTGTGGCTCGTGCTCGCGCTGCGGCGGCAACTGGGGATGATCGGCGTGCTAGCCGCCGCCGCGCTGCTCGCCGTCTCACCCGGCTCGGTCTTCTTCTCGCGCTATTACATCCACGAGATGATGTTCGTCTTCTTCACGCTGGGGATGGTCGTCGCGGCGGTGAAGTTTTACGAGGCGCAGACTGGTCCGGCGACGCCCGACGCGGCGCGGCTGGGATTAGCGGCGGCGGCAGCCATCATGCTGACGGGCGCGGCGCTCGCCGGGACGTACCGACCCGGTCTGTACAAGGTGTCGATGTTCGCGGTCGGGCTCAGCCTGTGCGGCCTCGTCTGGGGGCTGTGGACGGCCGACGGGCCGCGCGCGTGGCACTGGCTGCTGTTATGGACCTCGGTCGCGCTGCTATTCGCGACGAAGGAGACGGCGTTCATCTCCGTCGGCGTGCTGCTGATCGCGTGGGCGATGGCGTGGGGCTACGCCGCGTGGACACGAAAGTGGGGCGGCGTTGACGAAGGGCGCGAATCAAGCAAAAAGAAGCGCGGCAAACAGAAAGCCGGCGGGCGGGCGGAAGGCGACGACATGCGCGTCCCCGCCGCGCTTGTGTCGCGGCTCGGCGGCGGCGCGCGCCTTGCGCTGCTGCTCGTCGCCGGGGCGGGCCTGTTCCTGTTCATCAACGTCCTCTACTTCTCCTCGTTCTTCACCAACCCGAAAGGCGTCGGCGACGCGCTTGAAGCCTACGCCATCTGGAAGAAGACGGGGACCAGTGAGTTTCACAGCAAGCCGCTCTTGCAATACGTATGGTGGCTCTTCGCGGAAGAAGCGCCGCTCGTCGTCCTCGCGCTCGTCGGCGCGGTCTTCGCGCTCGGGCGCGCGGCGGTTCGCCGTCACTTCCCGCTCTTCGCAGCGCTCTGGGCCGGCGGGATGATCGCGGCGTATTCGCTGATCAACTACAAGACCCCGTGGCTCGCCCTGAGCATGGTGCTGCCGCTCGCGCTCGCGGGCGGCTACGCCGTGCAGTCGCTCTACGAATGGATGCGGCAGCGTGAGCAAACTTTCGCGCTGACACTCGCCTGCGCCCCGCTCGCGCTGGCGGCGGCCATCTGCCTCTACCAGACTTACCAAATTAATTTCGTCCACTACGACGAAGACCGCTACATCTACGTCTACGCGCACACGAGCCGCCAGTACGACGAGATGATCCGCCAGATCGACCGCATCGCCGCCCGCTCTGGCAAGGGCCGCGACGTATCGATCAACGTCGCTTCGCCCGACTACTGGCCGATGCCGTGGAACATGCGCGACTACAAGCGCGTGGGTTACGCCGGCGCGCTCGGGGCCAACATGGACCAAGACATCGTGATCATCAACGCCACGCAGGCGGCGCAGCCGGCCTCCTCCTCCGGCCTCGGCAGCCGCTACCGCCGCGTCGGCCAGTACGCCCTGCGGCCCGGCGTCGAGTTGGTCCTCTACGCGAAGAGTGAGTTGGCGGGGATGTGACGAAGGCGACGACGAGCGGTTGATGGCGGGGTGCAGCCAAAACTTCTGAGCCACAGAGGGCACAGAGAACACAGAGGAAAAGGCGATACGCCACACCTTCCCCTCTGTGGCTCACAAGCTTTGGGAGCGCCGGGCCGCCAAAAAGGGCCGGTTGACATCGCTCTGACGCCCCCATATAGTGTGCCCTTCCTCCTCCGCGCTCTAGCGGCTGTGCTTTATCAAGCAATGACCGTATACGGGTTAGCGACGGAAGTTGCACGCATGTTCAGACTACAACGCTTAGAAATCACCGGCTTCAAATCCTTCGCGGACTACACCGAACTCGTCTTCACCGGCGATGGCATCACCGCCATCGTGGGTCCAAACGGTTGCGGAAAATCAAATGTGTCAGACGCGATCTCGTGGGTGCTCGGCGAGCAGCGCGTGAAGAGTCTACGCGGCAGCGAGATGAAAGACGTGATCTTTCAGGGCGCGCGCAACCGCGCGGCCAGCGGGATGGCAGAGGTGGTGCTGCACCTCGTCCGCGACGAGACGTTTGAGGAGTCGGATTCCGAAGTCGAGGAC
>JBOGOY010000207.1:0-6546 GCA_050748185.1 Pyrinomonadaceae bacterium | reverse complement strand
GAACAGGGCGGCGCTGACGACCCCGACCGTCTCGACGCGCGCGCGCAACTCGATGCCCTCGCGGCCGGCGAACACGCCGCGGCCGGCGACGAGGGTTTCGACGTGGGCGGCGGATCCGAAGGTCGAGAAAGAGACGCTGTAGGTCAGCCGCTCGCCGTCCCGATAAGGAGCGGGGTTGAGGCCCGCTGCGGCGATGTCATTTCTTGTCTGCGCGAGAGCGTCGAAGCTCAGAGAGAGCGCGAGCGTGATGAATAAGAGCGCGAGCCGCGCCGGTGGTCTGCGTTGCAACAGTAGGTGTCCCCTTTGTCCCCGAACTTGCGGCGGAGATTGTCTTCAAGCCCGCGCCAGCCAGAGCTTACACGCATGGGCACGTTTAGCGTTCCTGAAAGTCAGTCGAAACGACGGATGTTACCAAAGGCTTTCGGTTGCACGCGCCCACGGTAGATTATTGTTTGCTGCGCGCTCGCGCGCAACCTCGGAGCAGGGGCGCGCCGCGCAGATAACGGCTTTCAAGACGAAAGCGTGTCGCCGGTGTTGTCCTCTCCGGCCGCAGCCCACGTCATCTCGTCGGCGATTTCCTGCGCGGCGCGGGCCGGATCGGGCGCGCCGATAATCGCGCGGCCGACTACGAGGTAGCTCGCCCCAGCGCGGACGGCCTCGGCCGGCGTCATGACGCGCATTTGATCGCCGTGTGGCGCGCCGAGTGACCGCACGCCCGGCGTGACGAGCAGGAAGTCTGCACGGCCGACAGCCGCGCGTACCGGCGCGACTTCGTGCGGCGAGGCGACGACGCCGTCGAGCCCGCAACTCTCGGCGAGACGGGCCAACCTGACGACCTGCGTTTCCGGCGAATCATCCACTCCCATTTCGGCGAGCGTCGCTGCATCGGCGCTGGTGAGCACCGTGACTGCGATCAACTCCGGCCGCACAAAGCCTTCGCGCGCGGCGGTCTCGACCGTGGCTTCAGCGGCGCGGCGCATCATCTCCGCGCCGCCAGAGGCGTGGACGTTGAAGAGTGAGACGCCGAGGCGGGCGGCTTCGCGCGCGGCCGACGCGACGGTGTGCGGGATGTCGTGAAACTTCAAATCGAGGAAGACGCGCCCGCCCCCGCCCACGATTTCGCGCACGAAGTCCGGCCCGGCCGCGGTGAACAACTGCGAACCGATCTTGAACATCCCCGCGAACCCGCGCAGCCGCGCCACCAACTCGCGCGCCTCTCTGACGGTTTCAACGTCAAGCGCGATGATCAGTTTATTCGTCATAAGCTAAGCCGTCGCCACGCGCCCCCCTCGGAGTGTCGTGAGTTGATCCGCGCGCGAACCGACTGCCTCATCGAGCGTGCGAAAACCTTCCCGGCGCGCAATCTCCTGAAGTCCTTCGTTGATGTCACGAACGATGGTGAAGCCTTCGTAGATGAAACCGGTGTAAAGCTGAACGAGACTCGCGCCAGCGCAAATCTTCTCCCAAGCGTCTTCGGCGGTGAAGATGCCGCCGACGCCGACGATTGTCATCGAGCCACGAGCGAGGCGGTGCAGCGCGGCGACGATCTCGGTCGAGCGCTCGCGCAACGGCCGCCCGCTCAACCCGCCCTCACCGCACGCGCTCAACGCCGCCTGCGACGTATGTCGAATCAGAGAGCGATCAACCGTCGTGTTGGTAGCGACAAGACCAACGATGGCGTTGCGCCGCGCCACGTCAACGAGCAATTCCACATCCGCCGACGAAAGATCGGGCGCGACTTTGACCAGCAGCGGGACCAACTCGCTCTGTCTTTGCTCAGCCAACTCGCGGTTACGTCGTTGCACCGCGCCGAGCAGCGCGTCGAGCGCGTCGGCGCGTTGGAGTTCGCGCAGGTGCGGCGTGTTCGGCGAACTGACGTTGATCGTCACGTAGTCGGCCATCGAGTGCACGAGGTCGAAACTGGCGAGGTAATCGGGCACGGCGTCCGCGACTTCGACAAGGCGGCTCTTGCCGATATTGATGCCGAGGACGCAATCGGGCCGCGCTCTACCAAGTCGCTCCGCCAGCGCCGCCGCCCCCTCGTTGTTGAAGCCCTGCCGGTTAATGAGCGCGCGATCTTGCGGCAGACGAAACAGGCGCGGCCGCGGGTTGCCGGGCTGCGGCCGGTGCGTCACCGTGCCCACTTCGATGAAGCCGAACCCGAGGGCGGCCAACTCGCGCGTCGCCAAACCGTTCTTATCGAAACCGGCGGCCAGCCCAACCGGATTACGAAACGACAAACCGAACCGCTGCAACTCCCCGAAGGGCGAACGCCCGAACTTTCGCGCCGCCGCCCGCCGCGCCGTCTCCGTGCCGAGCGTCGCGGGCAGCGTGTGCAAAGCCAACTCGTGCGCCGTCTCCGGATCGAGGCGGAATAAGAGCGGGCGCAAAATTGAGCGGTACAGCATTGATAGATTGTTTGACGTGAGCGACAGCGCGAGAGCGTAGCAGAGCGTTGGAAAGTCTGTCAAAAACGGCGGCTGTGGGCTTCCACGACAGCCGCCGTAGTGATGCCGCGATTGATTTTGCCGGGCAACTTGTCGCCACTACCAGTGAAGTCTCTTCAGCCATCGCTGATAGTGGCTTAAGCAGGAAAGAAAGTCGCAATCCCGGCTGCGAGGGAGGGCGTGCCTGACGCCACGGCGTTCGGTGTTATCGAGATGGCGATAGCTGATGAACGCATCATCTTCATAAGGAGGAACGCCGTTTAAGTGTGAAGCGGGATTCATTGAGACCTCCGACTGAGAAAGAAGTGAGCGCCGGCCAGTCGCGCGGGCTGTGGAAGGGTGAGGCTAACCGGAGGATGATTCCGGTTAGCGGGAAAGCAGGAAAAGGGTTGCGGCGGAAAGGTGTAAATGCGCTCGCACATCTCGCCAGTCTGCCGACACACAGACGGCGAAATCGAACCAATGAAACTTTAGCTCTCGGGGCTGGAGCGACGTGC
The DNA here is from genome assembly GCA_050748185.1 of Pyrinomonadaceae bacterium. Classification (GTDB taxonomy): domain Bacteria; phylum Acidobacteriota; class Blastocatellia; order Pyrinomonadales; family Pyrinomonadaceae; genus JACCRA01. The sequence continues at coordinate 3,602 of JBOGOY010000207.1, read as the reverse complement.
CATTCTCAAGCACGAGCCTTGCTCGACAGCTATGACTTCCGCCACATTAAACTACGCGGGGCAAATCATGCCTTTTGATAGTGGCTGTCAATACTTAAAAACCACCGGTGTCAGCCGAATCGGCGGTCGGACTGCGCCGCCGTTCTCCTCCTCGACGCAACTAAGCAGGAAGCGAAAAAGCTCATCACTCGTCACTCGCCGCTTGTCACTCGTCACCGCCTTTGTGCTAGTATCCGCGCCGATGGATTTCGTGGAAAAAGTTCGCATCATGGACGGCGCGCGCATCAACCGCGCGCTGGCGCGATTGGCCTCGGAGATTGTCGAGGAGAATCAGGGCGCGTCCGATCTTTACCTCGTCGGTATCCACCGGCGTGGCCTGCCGCTGGCTAACCGCCTCGCCGATAAGATCGAAGACCTTGAAGGCGTGCGCCCGCCGGTCGGCGTCGTGGACATCACGCTCTACCGCGATGACCTCTCGACCGTCGGCGCGAATCCGATCGTCAACCGCACGGATTTACCCGGCGGCGTCGAGAACCGCAACATCGTCCTCATCGATGACGTGCTCTACACCGGCCGCACCATCCGCGCCGCGCTCGATCAGTTGATCGATTTTGGACGCCCGCGCCGCGTGCAACTGGCCGTCCTCGTGGACCGCGGCAAAGAGCACCGCGAACTGCCGATTCAGGCCGACTTCGTCGGCAAGTTCGCGCCGACTAAAAGGAGCGAGATCATCAAAGTGATGCTCACGGACTTTGACGGCGAGGAAGGGGTCGCCATCGTGGAGCGACCGACGGCAGACAGCGCGTAAGAGCGGCGGCCCCCGGTGGCCGCTTTTTTTGTGACAGGTGAACAGTGACAAGTGACAAGAGAAGATAAGTAAACTGTAACCGGTAACAGGATTGACCACTCTTCTTTCCTGTCACTTGTCACTGTTCACTTGTCACTTAATTGAGGTGTGCGAATGAAGACGGGGTTACAGCGCAAACACCTGCTCGGGATACGCGAACTGGCGGCCGCTGAGATCACGCAGATTCTCGACACGGCGGAGTCGTTTCGCGACATCTCGCAGCGCGAAATTAAAAAAGTCCCGACGCTGCGCGGGCGCACCGTCATCAACCTCTTCTTCGAGGCTTCGACCCGCACCCGCACCTCGTTCGAGATCGCCGGTAAGCGCCTCTCGGCCGACACGATCAACATCAGTTCTTCGACTTCGAGCGTCACCAAAGGCGAGACTCTGCTGGATACGGCGCGCAACCTCGAAGCGATGTCACCGGACTTTATCGTCATCCGTCACCCTTCGGCCGGCGCGCCGCACGCGCTCGCGCGCATCTGCCGCGCCGCCGTCATCAACGCCGGCGACGGCGCGCACGAGCATCCGACGCAGGCGCTCTTAGACGCGCTCACCATCCGCCAGCACAAGGGCCGCATCGAAGGGTTGCGGGTGGCGATCCTCGGTGACGTTCTCCACTCGCGCGTCGCCCGCTCGAACATCCACCTGCTGACGAAGCTTGGCGCCAGCGTCCGCGTCGCCGGGCCGGGCACACTGGTCCCCGCGGAGTTCGACACGGTCGGCGAGCACGGGCGCGTAGAAGTCACCGATCACATCGAAGAGGCGCTCGACGGGGCGGACGTAGTGATCGTGCTGCGAATTCAGCGCGAGCGACAGGACCGCGCCTTCTTCCCGACGCTCAGGGAATATGCCGTCCACTTTGGACTGAACCTCAAACGTCTGAGTTGCGCCCGGCCCGACGCCATCGTGATGCACCCCGGCCCGATGAACCGCGGCATCGAGATCGCTTCGGACGTGGCCGACGGCTCCCGCTCGCTGATCCTCGACCAAGTCGCCAACGGCCTCGCCGTCCGCATGGCCGTCCTTTACCTGCTCGCCGGCGGCCCGGCCGTCACACAGCCCGAAGGCCAGCGCGACAAGCCGGAGACGCAAGCCGCCGCGGACCCCGCGCCTTCAGCCCAAGTCGCCGGCCCCCACATCGAAGAACTCGTCACACAGTCAAAATTCAATAACTGGCAGCAAACGGTGACGGACAGAAGGCATATGACGGAAGGCGGCAGATGGAAAGTTGATGGCTGAAAGCTGATTACTGATTACTGATTACTGCTGATGAAACTACTGATCGCCAACGGCTACCTGATTGATCCGACGCAGGGAATTAACGCGGGTAAGAATCTGCTGATCGAGGGCGGGCGCGTCGCTGGCCTGCCCGAGCGCGCCGACGGCGTGCCCGAGGGCACGGAAGTGTTTGACGCGACCGGCCTCGCCGTCGCCCCCGGCTTCATAGACCTGCACACGCATCTGCGCGAGCCGGGGCAGGAGTACAAAGAGACGATCGAGACAGGCGCGCGCGCGGCCGTCGCGGGCGGCTTCACGAGCGTCTGCGCGATGCCCAACACCGATCCGGTGAACGACAGCCCGGCCGTGACGCGCTTCATCATCGAGCAGTCCGAGCGCGCTGGACTGGCGAACGTGTTTCCCGTCGGGGCGATCACGAAAGGATCGCAGGGGGCGGAATTAGCCGAGATGGGTGAGATGAAGCGCGCCGGGATCGTCGCCGTCACGGATGACGGGCGACCGGTGCCGAACGCCGGCATGATGCGCCGCGCGCTGGAGTATGCGCGCGGGTTCGACCTGCCGGTAATGGACCACTGCGAGGATCAATCTCTTTCGGCCGGCGGCGTGATGCACGAAGGACGTTGGTCCCTGCGTCTGGGCCTGCGCGGCCATCCGGCTCTCGCGGAAGAATTAGACGCGCTGCGCGACTGTGCGCTGGCGGAGTTGACCGGTGGGCGCGTCCACCTCGCGCACGTCTCGACGCGCGGCGCGCTCGACGCCGTTCGCCGAGCGAAAGAGCGTGGCCTGCGCGTGACCTGCGAAGTCACGCCGCACCACTTCACGCTGACAGACGCCGCGGTCGAAGGCTACGACGCCAACACCAAAATGTGCCCGCCGCTCCGCGGCGAAGAGCACCTCGAAGCGATCTTGGAAGGCTTGCGCGACGGCACGATCGACGCCATCGCCACCGATCACGCGCCGCACCACGCCGACGAGAAAGCACTCGAATTCGATCAAGCCCCGTTCGGCATCACCGGCCTTGAGACCGCCGTCGGCCTCGCCCTCGACAGATTGGTCCACCACGGTGTCATCAGTCTTGAGCGACTGGTCGATCTGTGTTCCGTCAACCCGGCCAGAATTTTCAGCCTTGAAGGTCGTGGCACGCTTCGGCCCGGCGCGTGGGCCGACGTGACGCTCCTCGATCCAGACCGCGAATGGACATTCGATGCCGCCAGTTCAAAGTCCAAAAGCCGCAACACGCCCTTCGACGGCCGGACGATGCGCGGGGCGGCGGTTGCCACCATCGTCGGCGGGCGCATCTTGTATCAGCGCATTGAGCAAGTGAGATGAGTGATACAATCTGTTCTATGGAAGGGGTGTTCAAGACATGGTGACAATCACATTCGCGGATCGCGAAACGGAGAAGCGCGCTCTCGCTTTCCTCTTGGGGCGCTTTTCGGGGCGAGTGCTCCGTTCGGGTGAGCATCTGGTCCCCGAAGCGGCACTCGAAGCCCTCGCAGACCAAAACATCCCG
>JBOGOY010000206.1:0-6581 GCA_050748185.1 Pyrinomonadaceae bacterium | reverse complement strand
AACGCACCGCGCCGGACGGTCCTGAGTCGACCGATTGGGCTTGGGCCGACGCGCGCCTCGGCCGGCTGCGTGAGTTAGGGATCAGTCCGATCGTCGGGTTGGTCCACCACGGCAGCGGCCCGCGCGAGACGAGCCTCGTCGATCCCGCGTTCCCGGAAAAGCTCGCGGCCTACGCCCGGCGTGTCGCCGAACGGTACCCGTGGATCGAGGCGTGGACCCCTGTTAACGAGCCGCTGACGACGGCGCGCTTCAGCGGCCTCTACGGGCTCTGGTACCCGCACGGGCGCGATGATCTGACGTTCGCCCACACGCTGCTGAACCAGTGCCGCGCCATCGTGCTGGCGATGCGCGCCGTGCGCGAAACCAACCCGCGCGCGCAACTGGTCCAGACCGAGGATCTCGGCAAGACTTACAGCACGCCGCTGCTCGCCTACCAAGCCAAGTTTGAGAACGAACGGCGCTGGCTCACTTTCGACCTGCTCTGTGGCCGTGTCCGGCCCGGGCATCGGATGTGGAAGTATTTTCGGTGGCGGGGCATCACAGCGGCTGCTCTCTGGTGGCACGTCGAGCATCCTTGCCCGCCTGATGTCGTCGGTATCAACCATTACCTGACGAGCGAACGCTTTCTCGACGAACGCCTCTTGCGCTACCCGGCGCGGGTGTACGGCGGCAACCGCCGCCACCGTTACGCCGACGTGGAGGCGGTGCGCGTGCTGACCGAAGGCATCGCCGGCCCGCGCGTGTTGCTCAGGGAAGCATGGGAGCGGTACCGGCTACCGCTCGCCATTACGGAATGTCACCTCGGGTGCACGCGCGAAGAGCAGATGCGGTGGCTCAAGGAAGTGTGGGACGCGGCGCATAGCCTCAAGTGTGAAGGCGTGGACGTGCGCGCCGTCACGGCATGGTCGCTGCTCGGCGCGTTCGGCTGGGACTGCCTGCTGACGCGCGACGCGGGCTGCTACGAGCCCGGCGTCTTCGACCTGCGCCGCACGCCCGCGCCGCGCCCGACCGCGCTCGCGCGAATGCTCCGGGCACTGTCTGCCGGAGACGACTTCGCACATCCGGCGCTCGACACGCCGGGCTGGTGGCGTCGGCTCGAACGTCTGCAATACCATCCGCCCGATGCCCCCACGCCACATCACCACCAGTACGCGCCGCAAGAGGTCCATATGACTTCACCGGGATTCAACCTGCGCGGTGAGGAGACGCGCCCCGTTTTGATTACCGGCGCGACGGGCACGCTCGGGCGGGCCTTCGCGCGCGTCTGTGAACAACGCGGCCTGCCCTACCGCCTGCTCTCGCGCGGTGAACTGGACATCGCCGCGCCCGCGTCGGTCGAGGCGGCGTTTGCCGCGTACCGCCCGTGGGCGGTGGTCAACGCCGCCGGCTACGTGCGCGTGGACGAAGCCGAGCGCGACACCGAAAGGTGTTTTCGGGAGAACGCCGCCGGCCCGCGCGCGCTCGCGGAGGCGTGTGTGCGGCGCGGCGCGGCGTTCGTCACCTTTTCCTCGGACCTTGTCTTCGACGGCCGAAAAGATTCGCCCTATGTCGAGCGCGATGCGACCGCGCCGCTGAACGTGTACGGCGCGAGCAAGGCCGAGGCCGAGCGGTTGGTGCTGGAAGCCATGCCGTCGGCGCTCGTCGTCCGCACCGGTGCCTTCTTCGGTCCGTGGGACCAATACAACTTCGTCCTCGCCGCGCTACGCGCGCTCGATGCGGGCCGGCCCTTCCGCGCCGCGGACGACGCCGTCGTCTCGCCGACCTACGTGCCCGATCTGGTCCACGCCTGCCTCGATCTGCTGATCGACGGCGAGGGCGGCCTCTGGCACTTGGCGAACCGCGGCGCGTTGACGTGGGCCGATCTCGCCCGCGCGTCGGCCGAGGCCGCGGGGTTGGACCAACGCCTCGTCGAAGGCTGCCCGGCGGACTCTCTCGGGTTGACCGCCCCGCGCCCGCGCCGCACCGCCCTCGCGAGCGAGCGGGGGCCTGACCTATTGCCCGCGCTCGACGACGCGCTCGCGCGCTACGCCCGCGACTGCGAACTGAGTTGGGCGACGGATCGCTTCGATCAGCCGCGCGTGGGCGTCCGGTAGTTCCAGTTTATGAGCGCGGGTGTCGGGGAACGATGAAAGCAGTCGCCAGTAGATATTGCGCCCGCCGCCGGTAGTCGGCGCGGCAACTGACAGGCCTTTCACTGAGGAATGCTTTGCTGCTAGTTACTGGCTACTGACTACTATCTACTGTCGCTCCTCATATTCTCTTTCCTCCGGGGCGGCGACATTTGCTAAGATGCGGGTCCATGAACAACCCACAGAGTGACGCCCTGCTGCCCCGCCCCGAGTACCCGCGCCCGCAGTTCGTTCGCGACAAGTGGATGAACCTCAACGGTGAGTGGGAATTTGCCTTCGACGACCAAGACCACGGCTACGCTCTCGGCTGGCATCAAGGTGCGCCGCTCGACCGGCGCATCACCGTGCCGTTTCCGTACCAGTCGGAACTCTCCGGCGTCAACGACAAGGCCATCCACGAGATCGTCTGGTACGCGCGCGACTTCGAGGTGCCGCGCGAGTGGCTCGGCCACGACCTGCTGCTTCACTTCGGGGCCGTCGATTACCAGACGACGATCTGGGTCAACAATCAGGAGGTCGGTCACAATCAGGGCGGCCACGTCTCGTTCCGCTTCGACATCGCGCCCTACCTCCGCACCGGCGCGAACCGCCTGACGTTGCGCGTCGTGGACCGCCAAGACCCCGATCAACCGCGCGGCAAACAGGCCACCGCGGGCGTACCGCGCGAGATCGACTACTACTGCACGACCGGCATCTGGCAGACGGTCTGGCTCGAACCGGTCCCGCCGGTCCGCATCGACGAGTTGAAGATCACGCCCTACGCGCGCAAGAACATGCTCGAGATCGTTACCTTCCTGCACGCGCCGTCCTCGGTGCGCCGCGTCGAGATTGAGGCGCTGGACGGTGACGTAGTGGTCTCTCATGCCGTCGAAGAGACGACGACGGCCACGGTGACGCTTCCCGTCGGCATTCCCTTTGCCAAGCTCTGGTCAACGGACGCGCCGCATCTCTACGATCTGCGCGTGCGCCTCTACGAAGGCGACCGCATGGTGGACGAGGTCCGTTCTTACGCCGGCCTCCGGGACGTGGAACTGCGCGACGGGTACGTGTGGCTCAACGGGCGGAAGGTTTTCATGGCGATGGTGCTGGATCAAGGCTACTGGCCGGAGAGCTATCTGGCCGCGCCGTCGGACGAGGCGCTCAGGGCCGACGTGGAGTGGACCAAGCGCTTCGGCTTCAACGGTTCGCGCAAGCACCAGAAGATCGAAGATCCGCGCTGGCTCTATTGGTGCGATCGGTTGGGGCTGCTGGTGTGGGGCGAGATGGCGAACGCGCGCGAGTGGTCGCACCGTGCCGAGGAAATGCTCGCCGCCGAGTGGAAGCGCGCCGTGCAACGCGACTACAACCATCCGTGCATCGTCGCGTGGGTGCCGGTCAACGAGAGTTGGGGCTTCCCGCACCTCGGGCAGGAACACCCCGGACAGTACGCCTTCATCGAACGGATGGTCTCGATGACGCGCCAACTCGACCATCGCCGTCCCGTGATCGATAACGACGGCTGGGAGCACACGGACGTCACAGACATCTGCGCTATTCACGACTATACGCCGACCGCCGCGTTGCTGCGCGAGCGTTATCAGGAGACGGTGAGCGGCGGCGACTTGCCGTCGCAGGTCTGGATCGGCAACCGCCCACTGTTCGTGTTGGGCTCGCGCTACCGCGGGCAGCCCGTGATGCTGACCGAAGTCGGCGGGTTCCTCCTCGTCCCGTCGGACGTTCCGGCCGAACAGCGCGACGTGCTCTACCAATTCTATGGCTCGTTCAACACGCCAAAGGAACTGCTGGAAAAGTACCGCGACCTGATGGAAGGCATCGTCTCGCTCCGCTTCGTGGCCGGCTTCTGCTACACGCAGTTAACCGACATCGAGCAGGAGATCAACGGCTTGCTAAGCTACGACCGGCAGCCTAAAGTCTCGCCCAGCGAAATTGCGCGCATCCATCGCAAACTCTTCGGCCTGACTCCGTGGGCGGCGAAAGAGAAACCGACCGCCGCAGCCGCCGCCCCGGCGGCCGGACAGTCGCAGCCCGAGGCGCAGAAAGTGTGAAAAATGTGGGCGGGCCGGGGAAGGTAAGTGGCGACTTCGCCGGCCCCGCGCGTTTTTCCTCAGAGGCGGTTTGAAGCCCTTGCAGGGCCATGTCATTGCATTAACGAAGTTGATCGAAGGCTCGACCTGTGGCATCGGCAAGTGCTGAAAGTTCAAATCTCAGATTTGAGATTTGAGATCACCGCATCCTTCATTCAAGGCCATGGCCCTGCAAGGGCTTAGCGTCAAACTTCTCAAGCTCAACAACGGTTGGTCCGCACTCTCCGGCCGCGTGTGGAAGCCGCGAGTTTACATCCGCGCGTCAGATTCGGTATAACTATTAAACCCCCAATTTTGAAATGAAGATTTGGCCGGTCTCCCCGACAGCGTTCAGACATGAGTCCTACTGACGCTCGGTACGTTTTCCTGAAGCCCGGTTGCCGGCAAGTTCTCTGCTCGCCGGCCGTGTGTTGCGAGTCTCCACCGCCCGTGCTTTCGGCGTGGCGGCGGTGACACATCTTCGCGCGCCGCCCTTCAGCGTCCGCCGCACTCGTGTCCCGTCAGTCGAAGTCTTCCCGTGAGCCGTACTCTCCTCCCGCGGCACGGCTTGACGGCCGCGACCGGTTGCTTTCCGCACGCGCCGAACCTGACGCGCGTCGGGAAACGTCTCATTTGAATAGCGGAGAGTCCGATTCGCTCGTCTAATTATGCCGCCCCGTGCCGCGCGGTCGTGCGCGCCGGGGGAGTTGTGGAAGGATCAAGATGCCAGCAAGACAAACAGCCACCAACGATCAACTCGACACCAATCTGCTGCTGAAGGCTCTGATGGCCTTCAAGAAAGGCGACTTCTCGGCGCGCCTGCCGACCGACTGGACGGGCGAGGCCGGCAAGATCGCCGACACCTTTAACGACATCATCGAACTGAACGAGAAGACGGCGAAAGAACTCGACCGCGTCAGCCGCGTCGTCGGCAAGGAAGGCAAGATCACCCAACGCGCCCATCTGGCGGCTGCGGGCGGCGCGTGGGCCAGCCAGATCGATTCGGTCAACGATCTGATCGATGACCTCGCGCGCCCGACGAGTGAGATGGCGCGCGTCATCGGCGCGGTCGCCAACGGCGATCTCTCGCAGCGGATGGCCCTCGACGCCGAAGGCCGCCCGCTCAAAGGCGAGTTCCTGCGTTCGGTCAAAATCGTCAACTCGATGGTCGAGCAACTCGGATCGTTCGCCTCGGAAGTGACGCGCGTCGCCCGCGAGGTGGGCACCGAAGGTAAGCTCGGTGGCGAAGCGAAAGTCAAAGGCGTGGCCGGGACGTGGAAGGACTTGACCGACAGCGTCAACTCGATGGCCGGCAACCTGACGAGCCAAGTGCGTAACATCGCCGAGGTGACGACCGCCGTCGCCAACGGCGATCTGTCTAAGAAGATCACAGTGGACGTCAAAGGCGAGGTGCTGGAACTCAAAAACACGGTCAACGTGATGGTGGACCAGTTGAACTCGTTCGCCTCGGAAGTGACGCGCGTGGCGCGCGAGGTCGGCACCGAGGGCAAGCTCGGCGGCCAAGCCGATGTGCGCGGCGTGGCCGGAACGTGGAAAGACCTGACGGATAACGTCAACTCGATGGCCGGCAACCTGACGAATCAGGTGCGTAACATCGCCGACGTGACCACGGCGGTCGCCAACGGCGATCTCTCACAGAAGATCACGGTAGATGCGCGCGGCGAAATCCTCGAACTCAAAAACACCATCAACACGATGGTCGATCAGCTTAGTTCTTTCGCCGCCGAAGTGACGCGCGTCGCGCGCGAGGTCGGCACGGAAGGCAAACTCGGCGGGCAGGCCGATGTGCAGGGCGTGTCGGGCACTTGGAAAGACCTGACCGATAACGTCAATTTCATGGCGGGTAATCTGACGACGCAGGTGCGCGGCATCGCGAAGGTCGTGACGGCCGTCGCCAACGGCGACCTGAGGCAAAAACTCGTCGTCGAGGCGAAGGGTGAGGTCGCCGAGTTGGCCGACACCATCAACAGCATGACCGACACGCTCGCCACCTTCGCGGATCAGGTGACGACGGTGGCGAGAGAGGTGGGCGTCGAGGGGCAGTTGGGCGGGCAAGCGAACGTCCCCGGCGCGGCCGGGACGTGGCGCGACCTGACCGATAACGTCAACGTGCTGGCCGGCAACCTGACGAGTCAGGTGCGAAACATCGCGCTCGTCACCACAGCGGTCGCTAACGGCGACCTTTCGCAGAAGATCACGGTAGATGCGCGCGGCGAAATCCTCGAGTTGAAGAACACGGTCAACACGATGGTGGACCAACTTAGTTCTTTCGCGGCCGAGGTGACGCGCGTGGCGAAGGAGGTCGGCACGGAAGGTAAACTCGGCGGGCAGGCCGAGGTCAGAGGCGTTTCGGGCACTTGGAAAGACC
>JBOGOY010000205.1:0-6635 GCA_050748185.1 Pyrinomonadaceae bacterium | reverse complement strand
ACGCATGACCGCGCTCGCCAACCGCTTTGCCGCGCCGCCCGAAGAACAAATGCGCCGCGCTCTCAATCAAGCCGCTCGCGAGTTGCTGCTCCTGCAATCGAGCGACTGGGCCTTTCAAATTTATCAGGGCACGACGGTCGAATACGCTTCGCGCCGCTTCCGCTCACACGTCCGCCGCTTTAACGCGCTCGCCGACCAGATCGAGAGCGACCAACTCGACGCCGAAGTGCTCGCCGAGATCGAGCGCCGCGACAATCTGTTTGCCCAACTGGATTACCGGGTGTACAGAGGCAAGGGTCTGACCGCGGGGACGGAAATTTGACTGAAGCACTTGCCAGAGAATAACTAAAACGACTACCGCCTCGTAACACATGGAATCAGCGTGTTACGAGGCGTAAGTATTGATACCACGCAGGAACGACGTATTATTCAGAACCTTTTCCGCTTGGCAAACGAATAAACGTCACAAGCGACGAGGTGATCTTCAACGTTACCGAATGATGTGGAATCTTCCTACGAATGTCGGGCGTGACTTTTCTTATCTATGCCAATGAAGATTCAAAAATACATTCTTCTGCTGTTTGCACTGACAGCACTTGGCCCGGCTCATGCTCAGGGCACGGGAAGCCCGCAAGCTGGACAGTTGAATCAGGTCACTGTCTTTCAGAACGTCAACGTGATCCCGATGGATCGCGAGCGGGTGCTGAAGAACCAGACGGTAGTCGTGCGCGACGGGCTGATCGCAGAGATGGGCGATGCGAAAAGGGTCGCGGCGCCGGCCGGGGCGGTGCGGATCGATGGGCGGGGCAAATATTTGGTGCCGGGCTTGATCGACATGCACACGCATCTGTTTTCGGACGACGATTTCCCCGACCGTTTGGCGGGCGACGAGTTGATGGTGATGCTGGCGAACGGCGTAACGACGGCGCGTCTGATGATCGGCACGCCGGAGCATCTGTTGTTGCGCGGGCAGATAGCGAAGGGCGAGTTGCTCGGGCCGACGCTCTACGTGGCGAGTCCGCAATTCGCCGGTCGCCAGTTTCCCAACGCACGTGTCGTGACGACGCCGGAGGAAGCGCGGGCGGCGGTGCGTGAATGCAAGGCGGCCGGCTACGACTTCATCAAGCTAACCTACCCTATCTCGCGCCTTGTCTATGACGCAGTGATCGAGGCGGCGAAAGAGAGCGGCATCCGCGTCGTCGGCCATGTCGATCTGCCGGTCGGAGTCGAACGCGCGCTCGCCGCCGGGCAGCAGATCGAGCACTTGGACGCCTACCTCGAAGCCGTGTTGAAAGACGACTCGCCGATCAAAACCTCCGTCTCGAACGTCGGCCTCTTTCGCAAACAGAACTGGGAGAGCCTCGATTACATCGACGAGCGCAAGGTCAAACAGCTTGCGCGGGCGACGGCCAGAGCCGGCGTCTATTCCACCCCGACGCTCACTTTCTTCAAAATCGTCTATGGCGACGGCACGACCGACGAAGAGATTCGCAGCCGGCCCGATTACCAGTTCTACCCACGGAAGATGCGCGACCAGTGGCATGGGGCGCTCAAACGAATTTGGACGAACCCGCCCACGGAAGCCCGGCGGCGCGAATACGTGCGCGTCCGCAATCAATTGGTCAGAGAGATTCACGCGGCGGGCGGCAAGGTGATGGCCGGTTCTGACTCGCCCGAAGTGTTTCTGCTCTACGGCTGGTCCCTGCACCGGGAACTGAGAAACCTCGTCGCGGCGGGCCTGAGTCCCTACGCCGCGCTCGCGGCCGCGACGCGCACCCCGGCTGAGTTTCTGAACGCGCTCGACACTTTCGGCACGATCGGGCGGGACAAGCGCGCCGATTTCTTGCTGCTCGACGCCAACCCACTCGACGACATCGCCAACACCGAACGCCGCGCGGGCGTGATGGCGCGCGGTCGCTGGTTCACCGAAGCTGAACTGCGAAGAACGCTTGACGGCATCGCCGCCAAGTTTCAAAAGGCATATGAAACTAAAGAGTGATTGCGGATTGCGGATTGAAGCACGCGCTGGTCATCCGCATTCCGCACTCCGCATTCCCCTGCCCCGCCTGCTACCGAAGGCGTGTCTGACGTTTCCGCCAATCCGCGCGCTCTCCCCTCCCTCAAATGTTTCCTCTCATCATCGGACACCGAGGTGCGTCGGCTGACGCGCCTGAGAACACGTTGGCGGCCTTCGCGCGTGCTCTCTCCGACGGCGCGGACGGATTGGAGTTCGACGTGCGGCTTGCGCGCGACGGCGTGCCCGTCGTCATTCACGACGCGACGCTCAAGCGCACGGGCGGGCGCGAGGACACGATCGCTTCGCTCACCTCCGACGAGTTGCGACGAGTTGATGTCGGTTCGTGGTTCAACCGCCAGCACCCGGCCCGCGCCCGCCCCGAATACGCGGGTGAAGGCGTGCCACTTCTCTCTGAAGTGTTGGAGCTATCGGGCGCGCACAGCCGCAGGCTCTACGTCGAGTTGAAGTGTGATCGCGTCGGAGCGCACGCGCTTGCCGCCGCGACGGTCGCGGTCATCCGCGCGCATGGCGCGTTGGAACGAACGGTGGTCGAGAGCTTTACATTTGCAGCCTTCAGCGAAGTCAAACGGCTCGCCCCTGAAATCCGCACCGCGGCTTTGTTCGAGCGGAGATTGATCGCGCCGGCCCCGGCCACGACGAACCTCATCAGCCGCGCGCTCGCAGCCGGGGCTGATGAGATCGCCCTCCAACGCACGCTCGTTACGCGCCGCGCCGTGGAAGCGGCGCGAGAGGCCGGCTTGCCCGTGGTGGTCTGGACAGTGGACCGCTCGACGTGGGCGGAGAAAGCGCTCTCACTTGGGCTTCATGCGTTGATCACCAACCACCCGGCTCGGATGCGCGCGGCGCTCGACGCCGTCCGCGCTCGCTTTTAGCCACACATGATTCCGTGTAGTCTCTCAACTGTTACATCGGGCCTCCACAAATCAGGCGATGCCGGCCACGGGACCAACATCAAGCAGGCTCACGCCAGCACGAAACCGCGAGTTTAACGAGAGTTTCCCACATCACCCGACATGGTCAGTTCCGCGCCCGCGCTCGACAAGATTTACGTCGGCGAGCAATTCTCGATTCACTACCGACGCGCCGGCCGCGTGCACTGGACCAACGACGCCCGCCCGGCCTACGCCGCGCTGTTCCTGCTGGGCGGGGCGTTCGTCTGGCAGCCCAGCGGCGAGGAGGCGCGCGAGGCCGAGACCGCCGCCGTGCTCCTCTCTATGCCGGGACAGGCAGTGTCAGTTCGCGGGACCAACGCGGAACTTCTGTCGGTGACGCTTTCGCCCGCCTACCTGCTTGAATACGCGGTGCGCGCACGCCTGACGCGCGCCGACGCACTGATCACTTTCCCCTCACACCTACTGACCGGCGACTCACGTCTCCAGAGATTGGCGCGCGAGTTGTCGGACGAGTTGATCGAGGAGGCGGCCGGTCAGGAACTGGTCGTGCGCGCGCTGGTCGAACAGGGGATGGTCCATTTGTTGCGACGCTATGCTGGCGTCCGCCGCTCAGCCGAAATCGAGTTGTCGCGCGTCGGGTTAGTGGACCGCCGCGTCCGTCGGGCCGTCGAGTTGATGCACGCCCAACTCCAACGCGAGTTGCCGCTCGAAGAATTGGCGGCGGCCGCCTACCTCTCGCCCTTTCACTTCGCGCGCCTTTTCAAAAAAGTGACTGGCGTGACCCCGCACGCCTACCTCGCCGCCCTCCGCATCGAACAGGCCCAACGGCTCCTCGCCACAACCGATCTCTCGATCACAGAGATCGGCGCGCGCGTCGGCTACTCGAGTTCGAGCCACTTCGGTAAAGCCTTCAGGCAGGCCACCGATCTCACGCCCCGCAATTTCCGCGCGGCCCTCGTCACGCGCTGAAAAGCGCAAGCCCGCGACGATCATCCGCAAGAAATGACGAGACGCGCGAACCGTGCATCTCCTATCATTCCCGCCAGAAATTAAGACGGAGGGAACCAACCACAATGGCGATTGCAAAGGGCGCGGAGATCGCGCCGGCTAAGGGCAAACTGGGCGTGCTGCTAGTGGGCTTAGGCGCGGTCAGCACCACTTTCATCGCGGGCGTCGAGGCGATTAAACGCGGCATCGCCGAGCCCGTCGGCAGCCTGACGCAGATGGGCACGATCCGGCTCGGGAAGAGAACGGATAACAACGTCCCGAAAATCAAAGAGTTCCTGCCGCTCGCGGACCTGACTGATCTGGTCTTCGGCGCGTGGGACATCTTCCCCGATTCGGCTTACGACGCGGCGATGACCGCCGGCGTGCTCGAAAAAGAACTGCTCTCGCAGTTGAAAGCCCCGCTCCAGAAGATCAAGCCGATGAAGGCGGTCTTCGATCAGGAGTACGTCAAGCGCCTCAACGGGACCAATGTCAAAGAAGGCCAGAACAAGCTGGAGTTGGCCGAGCAACTCATCGCCGAGATCGCCGAGTTCAAGCGCAAGAACAAGTGTCAGCGGCTGGTGATGGTCTGGGCCGCCTCGACCGAAATCTTCCTCAAGCCGCACGCCGTCCACAAGACGCTCGCCTCTTTCGAGAAGGCGATGCGCGAGAACCACAAGTCGATTGCGCCCTCAATGATCTACGCTTACGCCGCCTTGAAGTCCGGCGTCCCTTTCGCCAACGGCGCGCCCAATTTGACGGTCGACCTGCCGGCGCTCAGGCAACTCGCCGAGCAGAACAACGTGCCTGTCTGCGGCAAAGACTTCAAGACCGGCCAGACCCTGATGAAGACGATCATCGCGCCGGGGTTGAAGTCGCGGATGATCGGGCTGCACGGCTGGTACTCGACCAACATTCTCGGCAACCGCGACGGCGAAGTGCTCGACGACCCGGCCTCGTTCAAGACAAAGGAAGAGTCGAAGCTGTCAGTCCTTGAGCACATTCTCCAACCGGACGTTTACCCATCGCTCTACAAGGACTTCTCGCACGTCGTCCGCATCAACTACTACCCGCCACGCGGCGACAACAAAGAGGGCTGGGACAGCATCGACATCTTCGGCTGGCTCGGCTACCCGATGCAGATCAAGATCGACTTCCTGTGCCGCGACTCGATCTTGGCCGCGCCGATTGTGCTCGACCTCGCGCTGTTCCTCGATCTGGCGCAGCGGGCCGGGATGCGCGGCGTGCAGGAGTGGCTCTCCTTTTACTTCAAGTCGCCGATGACCGCGCCCCAACTCTATCCAGAGCATGACGTGTTCATCCAACTGATGAAGCTCAAGAACACCCTCCGCCACCTGCGCGGCGAGGACTTGATCACGCACTTGGGGCTTGAGTATTACGACTAACACCGGCTCGCCCGTTCATCGGATTCAGTCCTCGCATTGACCTATAAATCACTTACGCCCGCCCCTCTCATTCTTGAATGAGGCCTTGCAGGGGGCGGGCGTATCGCCCGGTACCTTTTCAGTCAGCCGACTGACGATTTCGGTCACGTTGTCGGTTTTTTGTCACCTCGGGTCTTGGCGGGGTGGCCGCCAGCCTGATGCCGGCTGCGGGTCCGTGCCTCACGAAGACCGCTGTGCCCAGCCCTCCTGCGCCGCCCGCTCACCATTGGAAAGCATATTTAGTGGTGACAAATCCCACTTTGTCGTTTATATAGTGTTCCCGACCTGAGGACGCGACTTGACACGAGGACCGCGCGGGGCCAACTGCCACATCGCGGCTTGCATCTATAAAATCGCGGATCGTTCTTTGCATGGAGTGCAACCAACCACGACCGGCACGAGGCCGTGGTTGGTTACGCGGTGATGAATTATTAAGCTGGGGCTAAATAAATGTGCTTGACCTGCCGATAAGTTAAGCGCGGCCGTGAGACCGAAGGGGATCGATGGTCGCAGAGGTAGTGTCGAGAGCTTGTCGGATTCATCGCCTGTCACTCTGGTAAGGAGACCGATCATGATTGCTGAGATGGAAAAAAACAAGAAACACAACGAGACGGTTTATCTCAACCCCGATCAGAAGAGCCCGCGCGCGCAGGAGTTTGAAGAAAAGCTTGCCGGCCGCATCGTCGGGCAAGAGCGCGCCGTGCGTCGCATGAGCGGCCTCTACCAGATCTTCCTCGCGGGCATGAACCCCATGAACCGCCCCGTCGGCACGATGCTCTTCCTCGGTCCCACCGGCTCGGGCAAGACCCGCGTCGTCGAGGCGGCTGCCGAGGTGCTGTTTGGCGATTCGCAGGCGGTCATCAAGATCGACTGCGCCGAGTTTCAGCACTCGCACGAGATCGCAAAGCTGATCGGTTCGCCTCCCGGCTACCTCGGCCACCGCGAGACCAGCCCGATGTTGACGCAGGAGAATCTCGACCGGTTCCACACCGAGGACATCAAAATCTCGCTCGTCCTGTTCGATGAAATCGAGAAGGCGTCCGATAGCTTGTGGCAACTGCTGCTCGGCATTCTCGACAAGGCGACGCTAACTTTGGGTGACAATCGCCGCGTAGATTTCTCCCGAACGATGGTCATCATGACCTCGAATCTGGGCGCGCGCGAAATGTCTGAACTGATCTCCGGCGGCATCGGCTTCGCCCCGGTGAAGGGGGCCAAGACCCCGAACGACACCGAAGTGGATCAGAAGATCTACCGCACGGCAGTCGAGGC
>JBOGOY010000204.1:0-6641 GCA_050748185.1 Pyrinomonadaceae bacterium | reverse complement strand
TGTCACTTGTCACTCGGTCACTGTTCACTCTCTTCTCCTGTCACCGTTCACCTGTCACTTTTAAGATTTTAGGAAACTCTCCCATGACGACCACAACCAGAATCAAACCCGACATCCGCACGATCACCCGGCTGGTCCCCCCCGAAGGCAACCTCGTGCAGGGCCAGTCCGAACTGGCGATCGATCCGCAACTCGCGCGCGCGGCGGGCGAACTGATCGCGGCGAGCCAGAACCACTACAGCCCGGCGGAGGGCGACGCGGCGCTGCGGCGGGCCGTGGCCGAAAAGGTCCGGCTGCTGAACGGCATCGAGATTGACCCGGAGGCCCGGCCGCTCGAACTCGCCGTTACGCCGGGCGCGACCGGCGGGCTCGTCGCCTTCGCGCACACGTACCTCGCGGGCGCGTCGGCGCTCGTCTTCGAGCCTTATTACCCGTATCACCGGCGCGTCATCGAAGCGCTCGGCGGGCGGGCCGAGGTGCTGGCGCTCGACGCCGAGACGTTGCAGTTAGACCGGGACATGCTGCGCGCTCTCTGCCGCGAATTGAAGGGGCGGCGCGAGTTCCCTCTGCGCGCGATTATCTGCTGCACGCCGGTTAACCCGACCGGGAAAGTCTTCACCGGCGAGGAACTACAGACCATCGCGGACGTGTGTCAGGAGTTCGACTTGCTCTGCCTTTCGGACGAGGTGTACGAGCACTACGTCGTCGGCGCGCACGCGCACCTATCGATCGCGGGGTTGCCGGGGATGTGGGAGCGCACCGTGACGGTCAACTCGTTCTCGAAGTCTTGGAACATTTCGGGGTGGCGTTTGGGCTACGCTTACGGCCACCATCGCCTGCTCGCGCCGCTCAACAACGCCAACAACGTCTTTTACGTGTGCAGCCCGACGCCCCTGCAAAAAGCGCTGGCGCAGGTGTTGATGGCCGACCCGCACTACTATCAGAAACTGCGCGAGCGGTTCACGGCCAAGCACGCGCGCGCGGTCGCCGCGCTCGAAGGGGTCGGTTTTAGAATCTACGATTCGGGCTCGGCCTTCTACGTCTGGGCGCGCATCCCCGCGCGCTTCGACGACGCGATGCGTTTGAACGAAATGCTGATCGAGCGCGCGGGCGTCGCCGCCGTCCCCGGCAATGCGTTCACCGACAGCGACAGTTGGGACGCTTACATGCGGCTCTGCATCGCGCGCGAGGACCATGTGCTCGACGGCGCGCTCGGCAAGCTGACGGGGGCTTTGGCCGACGGATTAGGAGATTAAGAGCGCGGTCAAGAGCAAAGAGTCACTTAACCGCAAAGGGCACAAAGAAGAGCTGCAAAGGACGCCAAGAGCCGGTCGCACACGCTCTGCGTCCTCCGCGGTTTTCCTTTGCGCCTTTTGCGGTTAAGCTTTTCCGCAAGTCATGCGTAAATTAACTGAACTGCAATTCGACAACACCTACGCGCGCCTGCCCGAGACTTTTCGCGCGCGCGTCAAGCCCACCCCGCTCAAGAAAAGTCCGCACCTCGTCAGTTTCAACGAGGCGGCGGCCCCGTTGCTCGACCTCGATCCGCGCGAGGCCGAGCGGCCCGAGTTCGTCGAATATTTCGGCGGCGGTAAAGTCCTACCGGGCGCGGACCCCGTGGCGATGCTGTATGCCGGGCACCAGTTCGGCAGCTACGTGCCGCAACTCGGCGACGGGCGCGCGATCCTGCTCGGCGAAGTCCGCAACGCCAGCGGCGAAAAATGGGACGTGCAGTTGAAAGGCTCCGGCCCGACGCCTTTCTCGCGCGGCTTCGACGGGCGCGCGGTGCTGCGCTCGACCATCCGCGAATATCTCTGCGGCGAAGCGATGCATTACCTCGGTATCCCCACGACGCGCGCCCTGTGCATCGTCGCGAGCGACGACGCGGTGCGTCGCGAATCCGTCGAAACGGCGGCGATCCTCACGCGCCTCTCCCCGAGCCACGTCCGCTTCGGCACGTTCGAGGTTTTCTACTATCGCAACCAGCCCGAGCGCGTGCGCGAACTGGCCGACTACGTGATCGCGAACTACTACCCCGAACTGGCGGGAACGGAAGACCGCTACGAACAATTTCTGCGCGAAGTGGTGCGGCGCACCGCCAACATGATCGCGCAGTGGCAGGCGGTCGGCTTCGCTCATGGCGTGATGAACACCGACAACATGTCGGTCTTAGGCCTCACGATCGACTACGGCCCCTTCGGTTTCGTGGACGACTACCAAACCCACTTCATCCCGAACCACTCGGACCACTCGGGGCGTTACTCATTAGGCCAGCAGCCCGCCATCGGCCTCTGGAATTTAAGCTGCCTCGCGCAGACACTGTTGAGCCTCATCACGCGCGAGCAGGCGGTCGCCGCGTTCGACACTTATCAGCCGCTCTTCGCGGAGCATTACGGCCAACTCATCCGGCAAAAGCTCGGCCTCCGCGAAGAGCGCGACGAAGACTCGCCACTCGTCATCGGCCTGCTCGGCCTGCTCGAAGCGAACGGCGTCGATTACACCAACTTCTTTCGCCGCCTCGGTCGGTTCGACACTGCCGCCGACGCCCGCAACGATCTGCTACGCGACATGTTCGTCGAGCCCGCGGCGTTCGATCGCTGGGCGGCCGATTACGGCGCGCGCCTGCTCTCGGAACAAAGCGACGACGCGGAGCGGCGCGAGCGCATGGACAAGGCGAACCCGAAATACGTTCTGCGTAACTACCTCGCGCAAGAGGCGATCAAAAGGGCCGTCGAGACGCGCGACTACACCGAGATCGAGCGCCTGCTCGAACTGCTGCGCCGGCCCTTTGACGAACAGCCCGGCATGGAGCGCTACGCGGAAGCGCCGCCGGATTGGGGGGAGAAGATCATCGTCAGTTGTTCTTCTTGAACGATCAATGGTCTTTCGGGGGAGTTGAGCGCGGACTGGATGCGTCACGGCGCGCTTGAACGTCGGGATGGACGTGAAAACGCCCGTCCCCGCGCCGCTGAAGGATTTCGACTACCGTCTGAGCCTGTTCGAGCAGGAAGTGATTTCGGGAAACCTCGACGGGACCAGCAAGATCGGCGGGCGGCGCGGCTCGCGCTTCAACTTGCCGGTGGTGGTCAGTCTGCGCTCGATCCCGGGTGTGGTGTAGAATGCGTTCAGCAACCGCGGCCGCGTGCGCTATCAACTCGACGCGGGTTTTACGCTGCCGCTCTTCGTCTTCGAACAACGGATTGATCGCAGCTTCAACGGCGAGGTGCCCTTGAAGTCGGTGGTGGACGCCGCCTCGATCTTACGCGCGCCGCCGCCTCGGTGAAGGTGGCGGCAACAACGCGGGGACGCTGGGGCAACATCCTGCCCCAAATCTGGTAAGTAGGGCGGATTCGTAATTTCTTCCAGACAGCCTCCTGTTAATTTACCAAGTCGCGAAGGGCGCGAGGTCTCAGACGAGACTCTCGCGCCCTTCGCGTTATGGCCCAGAAAAGAGCCGCGGAGGTTCGTGGATAAACGCGGCTCAGAACATCTGGCTTAATCCGCGCGGACAAACGGGCTCACTCATTTTCCAGCTTGACCGTCGCCGCGCCCAGCATGCGCCGGCTGTCGCGTTCCTGCACGAAGACGACGGCGCGCAGATTCCGACGCTTCCAGCCACGGTCAAATATCAGCGCCGTCCGCACCGTGAACGCCGCGCCGGCCTGCGCCTTGCCGATCATTTCGAGGCGGCGCACGACCGGCGCGTGCCCGAGCGTGCGCCCGGCATTCTCGCCGCGCGGAACGCTGGTGCTCAGGCCGCTTTCGGTGAGCGCCAGCAACACCTCCGCCTCATCGCCCGCGCTCACCTCCGGCAGTTTTTCCACCCGCACGTCGAGCGAGAGGTCCGGCCCTTTCTGTTGATCGGCTCGGGACACGAGGGCGACGCTGACCGAAGCTTTCGGCGAACGGGCCGCACCGAGAATCGCCTCGCGCGCTTTCGACTGGCTGCCGCCGGGAAACTCCGCCCGCCCGTCGACGATCATCTGCGGCGTGTAAACTCCGTCGCGCCCGAAAGCGCCCGAGTAAGCGTACTGCCGCTCATTGAAGGCGCGTGACGAAAAGGGGTCAGCCCACCCGAGTTGATTCCAGTAGTCAACGTGTTGGCCGAGCGCGATCACTTCGACGCCCGCGAAAGGCTGCTCGCGCTCGAAGCGCGCCAGCACGTCGTCGGCCGGCGGACAACTCGAACACCCTTCGGAAGTGAACAGTTCAACGACGACCGGCGTCCGCGCGAACGGCGTGACGGCTGGCGAAGTGTCGAATGTGCCCGCTTCATGCGGAGCGGCCGCCGCGTCGCGCTTTGCCGCGCCTTCGCGCCTCTGCGCCGCCAGCGCGTAAGCGAAGGCGAGCAACCCGGCCGCCGTTACCGCCACCACGATCATTAGTCGCACACGATTCATCGCTTTCTCCTCCGCCGCCAACGGAATGAAAATGTGTCTGAGCTGATATACACAATGACCGCCGAATTATTCCCGCCGCGCGGGTGCGGGAAAATGCGCGCCGGACACGGGTCGATACAACGGGGCGCACGCCGAGTGCTTCATAAAAGCGAAGGCCCAGTCATAAGGGGACGCGGGCATCGTGACAGCAGCGCGTCGTCCCGTGGGAAACTGGTGCAAGGGCCGGCGCGTATTCTAACATCTTGCGGGAGAGGCCGAGCGGCGGGCGGGGAAGACTTCAGATGCTGATTAAGAAACCGGAAGACATCAAGAGCGACGAAATCACGGACAAACAACTCTACCTGAACCGGCGCAACTTCATGCGCGCGGCGGCGCTCGCCGGAACGACCGTGGCGACGGGCTGGCTCTACCGACAGTTCGCCGTCCCCGCCGGCCCGGAAGTGCGGGGCGCGAAGATCGCCGAAGTGCAGTCGCCCGCCCCGGAAGTCGTCCCCGCGCTCGACGACCGCCCGACCTCTTACGAAGACATCACGCACTACAACAATTTTTACGAGTTCACCACGACCAAAGCGGCGGTCGCCGACCGGGCCAAAGGTTTCGTCACGCGCCCGTGGACGGTGAGCGTCGAGGGGTTGGTCCACAGGCCGAAGGTTTTCGATCTGGACGAGTTGTTGAAACTCGCGCCGGCCGAAGAGCGCGTCTACCGGATGCGCTGCGTCGAGGGTTGGTCGATGGTCATTCCGTGGGTCGGGTTCCCTCTGGCGAAACTGCTCGGCGCGGTCGAGCCTCTGGGACAAGCGAAGTACGTCGCGTTCGAGACTGTGGCCGACCGCAAGCGCGGGATGCCGTTGCCCGGCGTGCTCGACTGGCCCTACGTCGAGGGCTTACGGCTGGACGAGGCGCTGCACCCTCTGACGATCCTCGCGCACGGCCTCTACGGCGAGACGCTACCACCGCAGAACGGCGCGCCGCTGCGGCTGGTCGTGCCGTGGAAGTACGGCTTTAAGGGTATCAAGTCGATCATCAAAATCCGCCTCACGGAATCCGAGCCGCCGGCGACGTGGAACCGCGCCGCGCCGGACGAATACGGCTTTTACTCGAACGTCAATCCGCAGGTCAGCCACCCGCGCTGGAGTCAGGCGAGGGAGCGCCGGATCGGCGAGTTCGGGATGCGCGACACGCTGTTGTTCAACGGCTACGCCGAGCAGGTCGGGCAACTCTACGCCGGGATGGACCTGCGGCGCTTCTTCTAAAGCACGGCGATGAAATTAATCACAGAGGACGCGGAGGACACAGAGGGGGAAATGATGAATGATGAGTGCGGAATGATGAATGAGCCGAAGTAGTCAGTAGCCAGTAGCCAGTAGAAACATCTGACAACGGGAAAGGCGTCTCGGTCGCCTCCACCAACTACCAGCAAAGTCAATCCCTACTGACTACTGGCTACTGACTACTGCTTTCATTCATCGCTCATCATTCCGCCTTTATCGTTTCCCCTGTGCCCTCCGTGGTTAATCTCTTTCAGTAACCGCAAAGGTGAGCCGAAATGAGCAAGGTCATCAATCAAGCGCCGGACGCCAAATTCATCAAGCTGGTAATGTTCGTCAACGCACTGGTCCCTCTCGTGTTGCTCGCGTGGGATGCGTGGCGCAAAAACCTCGGCGCGAATCCGGTCGAGTTTGCGACGCGCGCGACGGGCGTGCTAACGCTCTTGTTCCTGCTCATCTCGCTTTCAATCACGCCGCTCCGCAAACTGACCGGCGCGTACTGGCTGATCAAGTTCCGCCGGATGCTCGGGCTCTACGCCTTCTTCTACGGCTGCCTGCACCTGCTGACCTACGTGTGGTTCGACAAGTTCTTTGCGCTGCGCGAGATCGTCAAAGACACGTTCACGCGGCCGTTCATCCTCGTCGGGATGGCGAGCTTCCTGCTATTGGTCCCCTTGGCCGTCACCTCTACCAACCAGATGATCAAGCGGCTCGGCGGGAAGCGCTGGGCACGCCTGCACAAACTGGTCTACGCGGTCGCCGCGGGCGGCGTGCTCCACTACTATATGATCGTCAAGTCGGACACGCGCGCGCCCGTCGCCTTCGCCGCCGTGCTGGCCCTGTTGCTGATTTATCGGATTGTGACTGCCAGCCCAAACCGGCCGACACTGAAGGTAAGCCCTGACGCCGAGTAGAAAAAGCTTAATCGCCAAGAACGCAAAGAAGGGCCGTCAAGAACGCTAAGTGAAAACTC
>JBOGOY010000203.1:0-6652 GCA_050748185.1 Pyrinomonadaceae bacterium | reverse complement strand
GGCGTGGCCGAACTTTCCCCTTTCGCCCTTCGCCTTTCTCCTTTTCTGTTGGCGGAGGCGTGTGGGAATCGAACCCACCTAAGACTGCTCTCACAGTCTCACACGCGGTTTTGAAGACCGGGCCACTCACCAGAACGGATGCGCCTCCGCGAGGCCCGCCCGGAAGCGTTGTACCCTACGCGCGGCCCGGCTAGGCTGTCAAGGGCGCTATTTCCGGATGCTGCGGCTGCCCAGTCCCGCTCTAAAGTAATAGCCACAGAGAACACAGAGGCCACAGAGGGGAAATTCAGAACTGTTTTCTCCTTCTGTGGCCTCTGTGTTCTCTGTGGCAAATCCTGTTCTTTGGTCTTCCTTATCACCGGATGGCTCTGCGCTTGACCTCGCTGCTCCTCCCGCTTATTATGTTTTTCGAACGAACGTTCGAACGCCCAAAGCTGACATCAGAATTCTTTGACCGGAGCCCGGATGATTAACTTCGAGACATCGCCCGAACAGTACCATCACTGGAAGTTACAGATTGACGGCCCCGTCGCGACGCTCACGATGGACGTGCAGGAAGACGCGACGCTCAATGAAGGCTACAAGCTGAAACTCAATTCTTACGACCTCGGCGTGGACATCGAACTCGCAGACGCCGTGCAGCGACTGCGTTTCGAGCACCCGGAAGTGAAGGTCGTCGTCGTCACCAGCCTCAAGCCCCGTATCTTCTGCGCGGGCGCGAACATCTACATGCTCGGCACGTCCAGCCACGCCTTCAAGGTCAACTTCTGCAAGTTCACCAATGAGACGCGCTGCGCGATTGAAGACGCTTCGGCCAACTCGGGCCAACGCTACGTCGCCGCCCTGAATGGCACGGCCTCGGGCGGCGGCTACGAACTCGCCATCGCTTGCGACGAGATTTACCTCGTGGACGACGGCAACTCGGCCGTCTCTCTGCCGGAAGTGCCGCTGCTCGGCGTGCTGCCCGGCACGGGCGGCTTGACCCGACTCGTGGACAAGCGCAAAGTGCGCCGCGATCTGGCCGACGTGTTCTCGACGCTCGCCGAAGGCTTGAAGGCCAAGCGCGCCCAAGAGTGGGGGCTGATCGACGGCCACTTCCCGACCAGCAAATTTCAGGAAGGCATGGACGCGCGCGTCCATGAAATCGTCGCGGCCGACACAGGCAAACAGACTCCGCGCGGCATCAAGCTCAATCCGCTCGACGTGGAAGTGACGGCGAACGGCCGCGAGTATCGTTACGTCAGCGTCAAGTTGAACCGCGAACAGCGTTACGCCGATCTCACCATGCACGCCCCCACAGCCGACACGCCGACGACGGTCGAAGAGATCGAGAAACTCGGCGACCGCTACTGGCCGCTCGAAGCCTACCGCGAACTGAACGACGCGCTGCTGCACCTGCGGATGAACGAACCGGAGACGGGCCTCGTCTGCCTCCGCACCGAAGGCGACATCGAGCGCGTGCTCACGATTGATCGCACGCTCGCCGCGAACCGAGACCACTGGTTGGTCCGCGAAATCGTCCTCTACATGGCGCGGACTCTGCGCCGTCTGGACCTGACGGCCAAAAGTTTCTTCGCCGTCATCGAGCCCGGCAGTTGCTTTGCTGGCAACCTTCTCGAACTCGCGCTCTCGGCCGACCGCACCTACATGCTCAACGATCCGGAGCAGTTGGTCGAACTTGCGACGAGCGAATTGAACGCCGGCGCGCTGCCGATGTCGAACGGATTGACGCGCCTGCAATCGCGTTTTCTCGCCGAGCCGGAGCGGGCGGAGGAAGTGCTCGCACACGCGGGCCGCTTCGACACCGACCGGGCCGAAGACGCCGGTCTCGTCACCTTCGCGCCCGATGACCTCGATTGGGAAGACGAGTTGCGCGTCGCGATCGAAGAGCGCACCTCGCTTTCGCCCGACGCGCTGACCGGGATGGAAGCGTCCCTGCGCTTCGCCGGCCCCGAGACGATGGACACCAAAATCTACGGCCGCCTGACCGCATGGCAAAACTGGATCTTCCAGCGCCCCAACGCCGTCGGACCCGCCGGCGCGCTGACCAACTACGGCAAGCCGACGCAAGCCCAGTTTGATTACAAACGGACGTAAAGAGCAGGAGAACGCGCATGGCTTCCAATAATAAGAAGTGTCCGGATTGCGCGGGCGAGATGGTCGAAGGTTTTATCCTCGATCTAACCTACGGCGGGCAGTTGGTCCCCCGTTGGGTGAAAGGGCGCGCGGAAAAATCCGTGTGGACTGGCGTCAAGGCGAAAGGGAAAGAATGTCGCGCGGTCGAGACTTACCGCTGCGTCAATTGCGGTCTGCTTCGCTCTTTCGCCAACACGGAAGTCGCTCCGCCCAGTCTCTGGAGCAATTAGTAGTTACCCGGCGTGTGGCGAGCCGCGGGCCGTCCGGCGCTGACAGCAGGAGTTGATGATGGATTTATACGAACGCATTCCTAACAACGTTAACCTTTCCGGAGACAAGCGCCTTCAGCGCGCGCTCGAAAAGTGGCTGCCGAACTACCTCGACTGGTGGCGCGAGATGGGGCCGGAGGGCTTTCAGGACAAAGAGGTTTACCTCCGCACCGCGACGAGCGTCGAAGCCGACGGGTGGGCGCACTTCGATTACGTGAAGATGCCTGATTACCGCTGGGGCATCTTTTTGAAGCCCGCCGACCAGAACGCCACCGTCGGCTTTGGCGACAACTACGGTCAGCCCGTCTATCAAGAAGTGCCCGGCGAATTCCGCAACGCGCTGCGGCGCATCATCGTCACGCAGGGCGACACCGAGCCCGCCTCCGTCGAGCAGCAGCGCGAACTGGGCAAGACCTGTCCTTCGCTCTACGACCTGCGAAACCTGTTTCAAGTGAACGTCGAAGAGGGACGCCACCTCTGGGCGATGGTCTATCTGCTGCACGGTTATTTCGGGCGCGACGGCCGCGACGAGGCCGACGAGTTGTTGCAGCGACGCAGCGGCAATCCAGACAAGCCGCGTATCCTCGAAGCCTTCAACCAGCCCTGCGACGACTGGCTCAACTTTTTCTGCTTCACGATGTTCACCGACCGCGACGGCAAGTACCAACTCTCGGCCCTTGCCGAGTCGGGTTTCGAGCCGCTGGCGCGCACCTGCCAGTTCATGCTGACGGAAGAAGCTCATCATCTTTTCGTCGGCGAGACCGGCGTGGGCCGCGTCGTCAAGCGCACCGCCGAGTTGATGAAGCAGGGCGACGTTCGCAGTTTGGGCGGCATCCCGCTCGACATCATTCAGCGCTACATCAACTTCTGGTTCAGCTATTCGCTCGACCTCTTCGGCGGCGAGATCAGTTCCAACTCCGCCGACTTCTTCGCCGCCGGCCTCAAAGGTCGTTACAAGGAGCAGGACCAGTACACCGACCACGTCGCAGCCGAAGGCAGCTTCGCGCTGACGGTCATCGAAGCCGGCCAACTCAAGCAGCGCGAGGTGCCTTTGCGTAACGCGCTCAACGAAGTCCTGCGCGGCGAATATGTCAAAGATTGCGAGCGCGCGATGACGCGCTGGAACAAGTCGCTTGCCGACGCCGGCCTCACGGAGCGCCTGTATCTTCCGAGCACCCGCTTTCACCGGCACGTCGGCGAGTACGCCGGCCACTACTTCGACATCGAGGGCACGATCATCACCGAGGCCGAGTTCGAGCGCCGCCGCGACGAGTGGCTGCCGACCATCGAAGACCGCGAGTACGTCCGCAGCCTGATGCACCCCGTCACCGAGCCCGGTCAGATCGCCAACTGGATCGCCCCGCCCAACGCCGGCATCAAGGGCAAGCCGTTCGAATTTGAGTACGTCCGACTGTAACGAAGGAGCCAGCATCCAGAATTCAGGAGTCAGAAGCGGCGATGTATCGCATTCATTCTGACTCCTGAATTCTGGATGCTGGATTCTGCTTTATGACAGATTTTTCCCGTTACGATCAGAAGCTGGAGTTCATCCTCCGCACCTCGGCGCGCATCTTCGCCGAGAAGGGGTATCACTCGACCTCGATGCGTGACATCTCGCGCGAGACAAACGTCAGCCTCGCCGGCCTCTATTACTACTGCAAGTCGAAAGAAGAGTTGCTCTTTCTGATTCAGGACAACTGTTTCGGGCACGTCCTCGAACGCCTCGAAGGGCGGCTCAAGGAGACGGCCGAACCGCTCGCGCGTCTGCGCTTCGTGATCGAAAATCACCTCTCCTTCTTCGCCGCCAACATGGCCGAGATGAAGGTGCTCTCGCACGAGGCCGACTCGCTCGCCGGCGAGATGCACGAGCACGTCGCCACCAAAAAACAGCAGTACACGCGCACCGTGCGCCGCATCCTCTCCGAAGTTCAAAGCCAACAACAGGACGCCGGCCCGAAAGTCGATCTGACCATCGCCACCTACGCCCTCTTCGGGATGATGAACTGGATTTATAACTGGTACGACCCGGCGGGCGCGCTCTCCGTCAATGGCCTCGTGGATAACTTAACGCGCCTCTTCCTCTCCGGCTTCTTCGGCGCTGATGATGGTGTTCAGGTGCAGCTCGCGCCGAAGGTTAGCCACGTCGAACGTCTGAGCGTCTGGCGCGAGACGCAGGCGTGAAATGTGAGTCTGTGTTTGATTGACGTATAATCAGCGCGGAGGCCAGCGATGAAAGTTTACACGGCAGTTGTCGAGCAGTGTCCCGACACCGGCTAGTATGTCGGTTACGTACCGGGCTTCCCCGGCGCGCACACGCAGGCCGAGACGCTCGACGAGTTAAACGACAACCTGCGCGAGGTCATCGAAATGCTCCTCGAAGACGGCGCGCCGCCGCCGGAATCCATTTTCATCGGGACGCAGACTGTGACGGTGGCTTGAGGAAATGGGCAACATTCCGGCACTCAAACCATCTGAGGTTGTCTCCATTCTGAAGAGGCTCGACTTCGCGGAAGTCCGGCAGCGCGGTTCACACAAACAGTTCAGACACGATGACGGACGTGGCATTACTGTTCCCTTTCACAAGGGTCGCTACATCTCTCCCGTGCTTCTCCGCAAAATAGGAGAGGACGTGGGCCTCACGATCGAAGAATTCTCAAAGAATCGTTAACCGGGGTAAAGCTCAATGTTGGAAGCAGAAATGGGTTCACAGAGGGGTACGGACTTGGCGAAAGCCCTTGTGCAATACCGCGCGGCTGAGGGTGTCGCCGTCTTGACGCTCAACGATCCGCCGGCGAACACTTACAGTTACGAGATGATGCAGGAATTGGACCGCTCGGTCCTCGCGGCGCGGATGGACGAGCAGGTGCAGGTCATCGTCATCACGGGGCGGGGCGAGAAGTTTTTCTCGGCGGGCGCGAACATCAAGATGCTTCAGGAGGTGACGCCAACCTTCAAGTATTATTTCTGCCTGCACGCCAACGAGACCTTGCTGCGCTTGGAGCAGACGCCGAAGCTGGTCATCGCGGCGATTAACGGCCACTGCGTCGGCGGCGGGTTGGAGGTCGCGCTCGCCGCCGACTTGCGCGTCGCGCGGCGCGGCGCGGGCAAGCTGGGGCTGCCGGAAGTTACTCTCGGCGTGCTGCCGGGGACGGGCGGGACGCAACGTCTGGTGCGCGTCGTCGGCAAGTCGCGCGCGATCGAGTTGATGACGACGGGCGAGTTGTTCGACTTCGAGCGCGGAGCGGAACTCGGCCTCGTCAACCAAGTCTTCGCGGCCGAGACGCACGAGGCGTTCATGGACCAAGTGATGAACTTCGCGCGCCAGTTTACGCTGCCCGGCAAGGCCGCGCGCGCCGTCGGCCTGATCAAGCGCAGCGTCCAGACCGGCGCGGAAATCCCCCTCGAATCGGCGCTGGCCTTAGAGCGCGAACTGCAACAGCAACTCTTCCTCTCGGAAGACGCCCGCGAAGGCATCAACGCTTACAACGAGAAGCGCCAGCCGCAATTCAAAGGAAAGTAAACTTTCAGTCCAAAGTCCAATGTCCAAAGTCAGTAACTGGCTTCCGACATTGGACATTGGACTTTGGACTCGATATGTCTTACGACCACATCACAGTTACACACGACGCGGGCGTCGCGACGATCACTTTGAACCGCCCGGAGAAGTTGAACGCATTTGCGGGCCACATGCGGCGCGATCTGGCGGAGGCTTTGGAAGCGGCCGCGCGCGACCGGGGCGTGCGCGTCGTGGTCTTGACGGGCGCGGGGCGGGCATTCTGCGCGGGCGCGGACGTGGCGTTCATGGCCGAGTTG
Organism: Pyrinomonadaceae bacterium; assembly: GCA_050748185.1. Lineage (GTDB taxonomy): Bacteria > Acidobacteriota > Blastocatellia > Pyrinomonadales > Pyrinomonadaceae > JACCRA01. The sequence continues at coordinate 434 of JBOGOY010000203.1, read as the reverse complement.
ATGGAGCGCGGCGACGTGGACGAATTCGCGCGACTGCTCGGCGCGGGGCGGCGCGTGGTGACGGCGATCCGGCAGATGGCGAAGCCCGTTCTGGCGTCCGTTAACGGCGCGGCCTACGGCGCGGGCTTCAACTTGGCGCTGGCGTGCGACATCCGCCTCGCCGCCGAATCGGCCACCTTCAGCCAATCGTTCGTCAAAGTGGGCTTGCACCCGGATTGGGGCGGCACCTACTATCTGCCGCGAGTGGTCCCCTCGAACCTCGCCTGCGAAATGTTCTTCACCGGCGATGCGATCGACGCGCGCCGTGCTGAACAACTCGGCATCATCAACCACGTCTTCCCCGACGCCGCGCTCGCCGCCGAGACGCGCCGCATGGCCGTGCGCCTGCGCGACGCGCCGCGCAAGTCCATCGCCGCCGCCAAGCGCGCCGTCTA
>JBOGOY010000202.1:0-6655 GCA_050748185.1 Pyrinomonadaceae bacterium | reverse complement strand
AATTTGAGATGTGGAATTTGAAATCCGAGATCGACATTTCCCAACCCCCCGGCCCCTGACACCCGGCCCCATTTCGACGAAGGAGAAACAATGAACCGCATTGCACGCATTGAGACGAACATGGGCACGATCCGCTTTGAGTTGCTGGAAGAGGACGCGCCGAAGACGACCGAAAACTTCATCACGCTGGCCGGGCGCGGCTACTACGACGGCGTCATTTTCCACCGGGTCATCGACGGCTTCATGATTCAGGGTGGCGACCCGACGGGCACGGGTCGCGGCGGCGAGTCGGCGTGGGGCGGGCGCTTCAACGACGAGATCGACCGCGGGTCCGATCTCTATCGCGGCCCTTACGCGAAGGGTACCGTCGCGATGGCTAACGCCGGGCCGAATACCAACGGCTCGCAGTTTTTCATCATGCACGCCGACTACGCGCTGCCACCGAGCTACAGCAAATTCGGGCGCATCGTCGAAGGGCAGGAGGTCGTCGATCAGATCGCCAAGGCGAAACGGGATCGCAGCGATCGCCCGCTCACAGAGGTGCGGATGGAGAAAGTGACGATCGAGGAGGGCGGAGAGTAATGGCCGCCCGGCCCGGCGGCATGCATTAAGGAACTCATGTTACGCAGCGGTAAAACTTTATTGGAACCACTCAACCAGCCTGCGCGAGCAGGCGGTAGCGTACAGCCCCTGACGCAACGCAAGCGGAGTCTGGGGCACAGGCAGGTCCAGTCTGCGTGAGCAGACGGCATCTGCCGCCTGCTCACGCGCGCCGCGGGCGTCTGTCGCCTGCTCACGCAGGCTCGCTGCGGCGGGCGCGCTGAGTCCCCAAGCTCCGCTCTCGCTTCGCATGGGGCTGTCTTCCGCGTCTGCTCACGCAGACTCATTGATGCTCTCCCTCAAACGTCCCGGTTGCGTCATATCAATTAAAGAAATTTGGTGGTGATCGCGCCACTCAGGCGTCGGAGCAATTAACCGTCGGCCTGTAGCAGCTTCTGCCGCGCGGCGGTGATCTGCGCGCGCAGTTGCCGGCGAATCTCCACGTAGAGCGCACGACGCTCACCTTCGGCGGTGTAGTGCTGTTCGATGTTCCGGCCTTCTTTGGGAAGATACTGGCGCGACTTGAGCCAGTCGTGCAGATCCCACTCGCAGGCCGAGAGCATCACGGGGAAAATGATTAACCCTTCCCGCTCGGCCTGTTCCAGAAACTGCGGGAGTTCGCTGCTCTTAACGTAGCCTGAGTCGAGAAAAAACTGGCTGACGAGGACCAGTGCGATGTGCGCCTGCCGAATATTATCCTGAATCACATCGTCCCAATCTTCGCCGCCGATGATGGCGCGGTCGGTCCAGAACTCTGTGTGCTCGATGCCCTTCAGTAGATCGAGCAGTTCGCCCCGATCGAGATAGCGGCTGTCGAGGTGACTGTAGCTGACGAAGATTTTGACCTTCGGCGGCGGCTGGGCGACGGGCGGTAACGGCGTCGTGGCGGGAGGGTGCGGCTTCGGCGGCCCGCCGCCGTTGAAGAGGTCTTCGAGGCTCAGGTAATCCACGATTTTCTCGACGATGGCGTTGGGGTTCGTCTGCTTCACCTGCCCGAGCATCCCCGTCTCATATGAAGAGAAGATTTTGGCCGCCAGCCCCATCTTCTTCCACTTCTCCGCGAGGCGCGTGTAGCCCGGGAAAATGAAGCCGGCTTCCGAAAAGATGAACAGGCGATGGGCCTTGCCGAAGAACAGCGGGCCGAGGTTCTGGACGACGCTGGCGCAATTCTTGTCCTGCATGTTCGCGACATAGATGAAGGCCAACGCCCCCTGCCGCGAGTCCGCGCGGTAATAACTAAAGACGTTGAAGATCTCGTCGTCGCCCGACACCTGTTGCAACGGAAGCCCGAGTTGCTTGAGCGGTGCGTCGAGCAGGTCGAGGAGGCCGGGCGGCAGCGCCAACTGGCCGAGCATCTGCTCGTATGTCGGGCAACTTGGATTTTGACTGTCGCTCATGGCGGCCCTCCGATCGCGAGGGAGCCGGAGGAATCTACGCGCGCTTCGCCCGCCTTAACTTCGCCACTGGGGGCGGCTCCGATCGCGAGCGAGCACGAGTCTACGCTGGCCCCGTCGGCGGCCGGCGCGGTGAGCAGATCGACGAGCCACCGCGTCGCCTCCACATGCAGTTCCGCGTCGCTGGCGGCGCGCCCGGCGATCCACTTAATCTGTTCCGTGTTCAACTGAAGCAACTTGATCGCGCCGCTGTCGATAAAGCGTTTGAGGCTCTCGTGCGCCGGCGCATCGACCAGCACCAATAACGCCTGCGGCGAAGGCAACGGCTCGCCCGGTCCCGCCGCGTCGTTATCCGCCGCCGCCGCCACCGCGTCCGTTCCGTCGGTTCCATCTTCGTCTAACAGCCACGTCGCCGAGGCGAGGTTCGAGGCCGTCCGCCAATCAACCGGCTCGGCCGACTCCGCTCCAGACCTGACGATCACGAAAACCCGATCGCACGGGTGCTGCGCGTAGAGATCGAGTTCGATTTGTAAGGGGTTGAGCGCGTGTGAGCGCGGGAAGCGCGTCACCTCGTAGCCGGTGGCCTCGAAGAGCTTGCCGACGGCATCGACCGTCGCCGCGCGGTCTATGACTTTCGGGATCGACTCGCTGGAATTTTTCGGATCGATCAACCGCTCGCGCAGAATCTTGACTGTCAGCGCCGGCTCGGGCCGCGCCGAGGAGTCGCCCCCGCCGGCCGGGGAGGCAACCTTGTCCTTGATGTCGCCGAGCCTCAGGTACAGCCAGTCCATCACGGACAGTTGCAGGCGCGCGACGACGAAGCCGCCGACCGTCAGGCCCAACCCGACGAGGATTTGCCCGATCGTCTTGTTATGGCTTCGCAGCTTGATCGCCGCCACCAGCAGCAGCATGAAGAAGGCTGTGACGGTCCCGAACAAAAGCAGCGGCACGACCAGCATGGCGGCGATGATGATGGTCAGCAGCGCCGTCTCGTAAAAGTTTTGCGAGTAGTACACCTCGTACACGGCGAGGGCCAGCACGGCCGCCCCAAGCAGGAAGACGGTCACTAACCCGACGACCCGCAGCGGGCTGAGCAGGTTATAGATTTTCAAGGTTTTCAGCGAACGGCTCTGCGCGACTTCGAGCAGGCGCATCAGCGTCGCATCCCTGACGGTCTTCATCGGCTCTTCGAGGGCGAGGAAGCGCCAGTCGGCGCGCTCCTCCTTCGGCCGCCCAAAGCCCTCGATGCAGCGGTCGAACTGGTGCTCGGTCATCAAGTAGCCGCTCGTCATCAGCGCATAAGCTTCGGCGTCGGCGAAGGCGTCGAGGTCGGTGCGGATCGCGGCCAGCCGCTCCTGCACGTCCTTGCGGACGCCGTAACTTGTCAGCGCGCCGCGCCGCTCTACGGGTCGCGACTCGTCTTCCGCGTCGAACGGGTCTTGGCAGCCGATCCAATTCAACGGCTCGACGTCCAAATCTTTTTTCAGGTGGACGTACATCAGGCCGCGCAGTTGGCCCGCGTCGCGCCGCGCGTCCAGATCAGCATACTGCGCCTCGCGCACGCGCGCCATCAGCATGTCCAGCGAGCGCGTCCCGACGCTCAGCCGGCCGGCCTTCGGCTCGTCGAGCGTCTCCATCTGCCCGCTCGCGTCGCTCACTAAGAGGACCGCACACCCCTGCTCTAGCAGGCCGGCGACGCCTTGGTTGTCGTGGATGCCGCCGTCCACCAGTCGCACCGTCATCGCCGGGTATAGGTCTTCTAGCACGATCGGATCGAAGAGGATCGGCACGCAGGCCGAGGCGGCGACGGCCCGCCCGAGGCGGAAGTCGCGGTAGCCCTCCGGCGCGTCCTCGTAAAACATCCGCCGCAGTTGCAGGTTGCCGTCCACCTCTGTGTTGATGCTGGCCGCCGGCTCGCCCATCCACGCGGCGGTGAACTGCCAGTTGTGGCCGGTGTTGAGAGTCGTCGCGTTGAGGATCAGGATGGGGACTTTGGCCGCGCGCCGCCAATTGTCTTTGCGCGGCGTGAAGGACGCGGCCTCGCCTTGCGGGCGCACGTAGAGCCGGCTCAGAAAGCGCTCCCGGTCGCCCTCGCCGTCGTCCACTCGGGCGAGCAACTCGCGCTCGAACAACTCGCCGATCCGCTCGGTGTGCGAGTAATTCTTCTTAAACACGGTCTTGAGGTTGGTCGTCACTTCGGCCATCACGCGGACGCGGAGGTTGCGCTGCACGCCTTCGAGAAACTCGCGCTCGATGCGTTTGACGATCGCGATGTAGTCTTCGCGCGTGATCTCGTCGTCGGCCTTCTCCTGTAAAAGCTTGCGGACTTCCAGATAATAGTGCGCGCCGATGATCGAGCCGCCGGAGACGCACGAGAGAACTTCGACGCTTCGCAGCGCGTCCTTCTCCGCCAGTTTAGCCAGCACGCCGATGTGGAAGAGCGAGGCCCGGAAACCGCCGCCCGACAAGGCCAGCCCCACCTTGCCGGTGAACGCCGAGCGAAGCGCGGCGGAATAATCGCGGTCGCCGATCTGCAAAAACTCTTTCAGCGTCTGCCACGCGCGCGACTGTTTCGGTTCGGCGTCGGCAGCTGCCGCCGCGCCTTCCCGCGCCGCGCGCAGCCGCGCGAGATTCGCCAATTGCCGCGTCGTCGTCTCGAACTCCCAATCGGCGACGCGCTTACTGTCGTCCAGCCCCTCGTCGGCCAGCGCGCCCGCCCGCTTCAACCACTGGTCTGCCTGTTCATACTGCCCCAGCCCGAAGAAAGCTTCGGCGAGCGTCACCGTGAACCACCACGTCTCTTTGAGCCAAATCTCTTTTTCCGCGAGCGGCGAGAGTTTGTCGATAATCGCGCGCCGAATCTCTTCGGCTTGGCGTGCCCTCTCGGTCGCGACCTCCGCGCTTTCGACGCCCGCCAACTGATCGAGGATGTAGGCGGCGTTGATTCCGGTGTAGCCGTAATCGAGTTCCGGCCCCTGCTCGTAGCCGCGCCGGTAGTAGCTCAACGACTGTTCGAGGTGCTGCTTCTGCCCGGTCAGTTCCCACTTGCGCTTGTAGATCGCGCCGGCCAGCCCAAGCGTCTCCGGATCGTGCGTCTGGTCCAGCCGCTCGACCTCGCCCAGAATCTCCAGCGCGCGTTCGAGCCGCGTATCCGCGGGGATGTCCCAATCCTTGTAGGTGCAGAGCGCGTGCTTCTGCGCCAGCACGACGCGCGTCTCGCGCCCACCCAAAATGCGCTTCACGTCGGCGTCCGTCTCCTTCGACTTGGCCAGTTCCGGCTCGGTCAGCGGAGACTTACGCAACCGCCCGAAGAGTTGCCGCGCGTAGTTGAAGGCGTCTTGCCGCCGGAGCGCCTCGGCGAGCTTGAGCAGCCGATCGGGCGCGGCGATCTCCTGCCCCCGCAGAATCTTTTTGGCATCGGCGATCTCTGAGGTCTCGTAGTTAGCCATGACGTCAGAAGTCCTTCGCTGGGCGCGCCGCGCATGAGGCGCGGGAGAACTCGGTCGGACGGGAAAGAGCCTGAAGATGTTCGCGCGAGCTGTGTGAGGCGGCGCCGCCCGCCGGGCGTCAAGTGGCAAGCCACCCGTCAGATTGTGGGGCTCACGACGAGGGCCGCACACCCGCCGGCGGAAAAGATCATTCGCAGCGGCTGAAAATTATTCCCGTCCGGCGGTAAAGTCAACAAGGAAGTTGCCAACGAGGGAGCCAATTCATTCGTGTGGAAGATTTGCCACAGAGGTCACAGAGCGCACGGAGAGAATGATGAGTGCGAAATAATGAATGATGAGTCAGACAGACAACCTGCTGCTTATTCATCATTCATTATTCATCGTTCATCATGTGCCTTCTCCGTGTCCTCTGTGACCTTTGTGGCAATAACTTCTGAGTGCAGCCTGAAGCGGCGCGGCCACCGCCGGTCATCTGACGTGAATGGGACCAGAGCCGCGCCCGAGCCCCGGCGCGTGGCGGATGGCTTCGGTGACGAACAGCTTCGCGGCGCGGACTGATTCCGTCAGTGTGCGGCCGCGGGCGAGCGAGGCGGCGATGGCGGCGGCGAGGGTGCAGCCGGTGCCGTGCGTCGAAGTGGTCTCGATGCGCGAGGCGCTGAAGATTTCCACGCGGCCTTGGTCGTCGAGCAGATCGAGCGCGTCACCCGTCAGGTGCCCGCCTTTGACGAGCACGGCGCGTGCGCCCATCTCGCGAATCAGCGATGCCGCCCGCCGCATCCCTTCCTCGTCTTCGATTTTCATGCCGGTCAGTCGCTCAGCCTCCGGGAGGTTGGGTGTCACGAGGCGGGCAAGCGGCAATAGCTCCCGCCTGAGCGCTTCGAGCGCGGCGTCGTCGATCAGATCGTAGCCGGAGGTCGAGCGCACGACCGGATCGACTACGGGCGCGGCCTCGCCCAAGTGTGTCTCGCGCAGCAGACGCGCGACCTCCTCGATCACTTCGCGGGTCGGGAGCATCCCCGTCTTCATCCCGGCGACGCGGAAGTCTTCGACGATAGCCGACACCTGTCGCCTCACCGCCTCGGCCGTTTGGTGGGCCGCGCCGAAGACGCCGGTCGTGTTCTGAAACGTGAGCGAGGTAATCGCGGCGGTGGCGAAGCAGCCGAAAGCCGTGAAGGTCTTGATGTCGGCCGCGACGCCCGCTCCCCCCGAAGG
>JBOGOY010000201.1:0-6656 GCA_050748185.1 Pyrinomonadaceae bacterium | reverse complement strand
GGCTCGGCGCCGTCATCGTCGCCTTCAACACGACGGGCGGCTTGAACGAATCACACCTCGGCGTGCTGCGCGGCGTCGGCATCAACGGCGGCTATACGTTCCAGCACCTCGGCATGGTCGGAGTGCCGGCCGTGAACGCCGCGCAGGTCCGCGCGCTGGCCGCGAACCCGGCGGTGCGCTCGGTCTGGTCCAACGACCAACTCGAATACTTCAACAATCAGGCGCGCACCGTCGCCGGCGTGGACCGCGTCCGCACGGACGCTAACTTCACGCGCACGAACGGCGGGCTGCCCGTCTCCGGCGCGGGCGACTTCTCCGTGATGGTCATTGATTCCGGCGTGGACGCGACGCATAACGATCTCAAGCTCGGCTCGAAGGTCGTCCAGAACGTGCAGATCGTGACCTCGACCGAGACACTCACAGGCTTCACGCCGCTCGTCGTCATTGAGAACGTGCCGAACACGGATCAGACCGTCGGCCACGGCACACACTGCGCCGGCACCATCGGCGGCACGGGCCAGATGTCCGGCAGCCGCTACGCCGGCGTCGCGCCGGGCGCGAAGCTCGTCGGCGCGGGCTTAGGCGCGGGCGTCTTCGTGCTGAATGCGCTGGCCGGCTGGGAGTGGGCTCTCGCCAACCAGTTCGTTTACAACATCCGCGTCATCTCGAATTCCTACGGCAGCTTCGCGCCGTTCGACCCCGAAGATCCGCTCAACATCGCCTCGCGCGCTCTGTACGAACGTGGCGTCGTGATCGTCTTCGCCGGCGCGAACTCGGGGCCGGGCAAAGGCACTTGGAACCGTTACGCGAAAGCGCCGTGGGTAATCGGCGTCGCCGCCGGCCATAAAGAAGGCGGCCTCGCCAACTTCTCTTCGCGTGGCACTCCGCGTGAAGAGCGTCTGACGAACGACGATCCGCTCGACGATTCGGACGCGCCGGTCATCACCGCGCCGGGGACGGGCCGCGAGTTCGCCTTCAACACCGGCCGCTTCACGACCGACATCGTCTCGACGCGCAGCAACGTCAACGTCTCGGCCAACGGCGGCGAAGCGGACGCGGAACTCGCGCCGGCTTACATTCCGTTCTACACGCAGATTTCCGGCACCTCGATGGCGACGCCGTTCGTCGCCGGCGTCGTCGCCCTGATGCTCGACGCCGACCCGACGCTTTCGCCCGACGAGGTGAGGGACATCATCACCAGCACCGCGACGCGGATGCCCGGCCGCGAGGACTACGAAGTCGGCGCGGGCTTTATCAACGCCTACGCGGCGGTGGACAAAGTGCTGAACCGCAGCCGCCAGTACGGCTCGTTCCTGAACCCGGCATTCAACGCGCAACTAACGGTCGGCGGCCCCGCGCCCGAATCGTTCAGCATCACTTACAACCCGGCGGCCACGCCCGGCGAGGGCTCGGTCAACTCAAAGAATTTCACGGTCGAGCCGGGCACGGACGTGCTCGACGTGTTCGCGCGTATCCCGGCGGCGCTCGGCTACTCGAACACGCTGGCGGTGGTGTTGTTTGCGCCCGACGGCACGTCTTATTCGAGCGGCGTCGCGACGCCCGTCCTGACGGCTCCGACCAGAAAAGTCGTGGTCAGAATTCCGGTCAGCGGCCAGTGGCGGCTTGAACTGCGCGGCGCGCGCGGATTGGTGGCCGCGCCCGGCGCGAGCCTGCCGACCTCGGGCGCGGCGCAGCCCTCGAACGTGACCGGCACGATTACGAAAAAAGACATCTCGATCGACAACCTGCCGGCCGATGTCCAGAACCACCCGGCCCGCACCGAGATCGAGAGGGCGATCATCAACCGTCGCATCGACTCGCTCGCCAACGGCACGTTCCGCCCCGACGCCGACGTGACCCGCGAAGCCTTTGCGCTCACGCTCTCGCTGAACACGCCGCTGCGGCAACTTCTCGCGGGCGCGCCGAAGTTCACGGACGCGCCGGCCGCCCTCGCACCCGTCGCCGAGGCGCTAACGGCTCGCGGCTCGACGCTGCGCGATTACGATTTCGCAGCGAGTGGGTTGATGTCGGCCGCGGGGACCAGTTTCAACCCGGCGGGGACGGTCAGCCGGCTCGACCTCGCGGTCGCCTTCGTGCGCGGCCTCGGCCTCGACCAAGACGCGCAGGCGCGCCGCACCTCAAACTTCGTCATTACGCACAACAGCCAGCCGCTCTCGGACAACGCCGAAATTCCGAACGAGTTGCGGCCCTATGTGCAGATCGCGATCGAGAAAGGGTTCCTCGAAGTTTATCCGGCGGAAGTCAGGCAGACTGGTCCCGGCCAATTCGTCGCGCTGCCCGGCCCGCGCGTCGAGCCGAAGACCGCGCTCAAGCGCGCCGCGCTCGCCGCCAAGATCAACCTTTTCGCCGGGCGATTTGCCGCCGGCAACTAGATAAACATGGGAGAGTAACGAAAATGCAACCGAATCTCGCAACCACGGCAACCTTGCAGGCGATCCGGCGCGGTATCCCGCGCGGAGAGAAGTCGAGACTTGAAATCGAGACGATGCGCGCCACGCATTAAGTCTCTTCACGAAAACTGGGCGCTTACGCTGCAAGGCCGCGAGCGCCCGGCCAAGGAAGTCTCGTGCCGTGTCGGGCGGCGCGGGACTTTCCTTTTTAGCAAGTTTATTTGTAGGGGCGGGGCTTGTTTCGTTCGTGTCAGGTTAAAAAGGAAAGCATTAATTTTGGCTTTCCTTGCGGCTGTGCCGCTCCGATGTACGGAAAGGCTATGCCTTTCCGTTAGTTGCTTCCTTCTCTTGTGAGAGGCTGCGCCTCGAACATTGGCGGCGGGGCATAGCCTCAAAAATTAAGAGACGGTGCGCCGGAAAGACCGAAGCCTTTCCGCACATCAGGCGGCCGGAGCCGCTTAATCTAACGCCAACGGGACAAGCCCCGCCCTACATAATTTCTCAACCACCTTCGTTCAGTCCTCAAGTCCGCTTTTTTCACGCCTCAAGGTTTTCTCAAGCCTCGGCCGTTACATTGCGCCTGTCTTTGCACGACAGTCTCTTTTGACTTCCACTTTCACCCACCGAGGAGATGACAAACATGCGAAACGGACGGCGAGTGTTGCTGACAGCATTGATCTTTACGCTGGTGATCGCGATCACACTGACGACCCGATATCTGCCACCTACCGCGACGGTCGAAGCCGCCACGGCTTCCGACGCCGGCCGCGAAGCCAAGAGCCTGACGCGCTACGCACGCCCGGCTCCGAATTTCGATTTCAACCTATCGCGCACCGTCGCCAACACGCGCGCCGCAACCGATGCTCAACTCGCCGCCGTCGAGGCGCTGAAGGCCGGCGCGAGCGCGCCGAACATGACCGTGCGCTGGAATGAGTTCGGCGGCTCGCCCGACGTGTTGCGAGACTTCGCGAGCGCGCCCTACGCCGGCACGCCGGAAGAGGCCGGGCGCTCGTTTCTCTCGGCGAACGCCGCCGCCTTCGGCATCTCGAACGTCTCGGACCTGCGCCTCGTCAGAACGGTCGCGGCTCTCGGCGGAAACTTGCTGCGCTTTCAGCAGACCTTCGGCGGCATCGACGTTAAAGACGGCGGCGTCGGCCTCGTGTTGACGGCGGACAACCGCGTGATCATGGCGAGCGGCCCGCACTTCCGCGACGTGAACGTCAACACGCAACCCTCGCTTTCGCCCGAGCAGGCGAAGCAGGCCGCGGCGGCCGATCTCGCGCGCTTTCACGTGGCGATTCCCGACAGCATCACGCAGATGCTGCGGCCCGCGCTCGACGGCCTCGCCCGCCAGTGCGCCGTGCTCGACAACTACGAGCCGCAACTCGGCATCTACCCGACCGCCGACGGTTATAAACTGGTCTGGAAAGTCGCCAAGTTCTCGACCAACCCGTTCGGCCTCTATCTCGTCTCGCTCGACGCGCACACCGGCGAAGTGATCGCGCGCAAAGACTTCGTCAACTTCCAGCAGGCTCCGCTGCCTTTCACCGCCGACATCTATCCGAAATATCCGACGATCACACAAGAGTTGAAAGATCATTCACGCATCAGCGTCGGCCCCGACGGCACGCCGCTCGGACAAGAGCGCGTCCGGCTCCGCAGTTTCGATCAGTCGAACATCGTGACCGGACTCGAAGGCACGCTGACGGGGACGCACACCGTCGTCAACAACGCGCTCGCCACCAAGCTGCCGTTCGCGCAGGCCGCGCGCGGCACGTGGCACTTCCGCGTTGACGACCCGACCAACTTCGAGGCGCGGACCAACGAGATGGACCAGTTGGCCGAGCCCGCCGAGCATCAGGACGAGATCAACGCCTTCTTCTTCACAACGTACCTGCTCGAATACGTGGACTACCTGCACGTCGCGGGCGATGCCGTGAACAACCGCGTCGGTCAGGGCAGCTTCCCCGACGATTACCCGAACAAGACGATCCCACTGCCGGCGACCGTCCACATCCCGAACATCTACATCGCGCTCGACGCGGCGGCCGGAAAGCTGCCGGCGGCCGACGCCAATCTGCCGGCCAAAGTGCTCGGCCTCGACAACGCCTTTGCTCTCAACCTGACGAGCATCATCAGCGCCCTCGCGGGCACACCGTCGCCCGTCGTCGTCAACCCGACATCTTACGGGCACGGCTTCCTCTTCAACGATCTCGCGCTCGAAGGCACCGTGCCGTATCACGAGGGAATGCACGCCATCACCAGCCCGATCGCGGGTCTGGAGGGCGACCCCGAAGGCAGCGCCTTGAACGAAGGTCAGGCCGACATGTGGGCTTTCACGATCACTGACAACGCTTCTTTGGGCGACTATGTCGTGAACGCCAAAGGCATCCGCGATCGTTACCGCCAGTTGGGGCGCAACCCCGACTCGCTCGCCTACATTCGCAGCGCACGCTCGACCTTAAAGTATTCCGACATCGGCACGCTCGACACCGCGCCCGACACGTTCGAGTTTGAAGAGCACTACGACGGCGAGATTTACATGTCCACGACATGGGACGTGCGCGAGATGCTGAACCGCCAGTATCCGAACGCTTCGACCTACAAGCGCCCGGCGGCGAAAGACGGCACGCCCTCGAAGGCGATCACGAAGGGCACGGAAATCTTCGAGCGCATTTTCTTAGGCTCGATGTACGTCCTCGGCACGACCGCGCCCGACACGTTGGTCAAGGCCCGCGACGCGATGATCGTCGCCGACCAGTCGCTCTACCCGACCGACGCGACCGACGCCGCCGCTCCGGGCCAGCATCGCGCGCTCATCGAACAACTCTTCGCCGCCAAAGAACTAGGCGTCAACGCCCTCGAAGTCAGCGGCGGTCAGGCCACCATCTCGACGCAGGTGACGCCGTTCGTAGGCCAACAAGCCGCGCCCGCCGTGCCGCAGGGTGTGAAGGTCGCGCCCGCGTCGGCGCGCACCAACCGCGTGACGTGGCGACCCGTGCAGGGCGCGCTCGCTTATCAAATCCTGAAGCGCAAGAGCGGATTCGAGAATCGCCGCGAGCCGAACGGCAAGCGCGAGTTCGCCGACGGCGACGCTTCGACCACCGGCTTCCGCCACGTCGCGTTCGTGAGCGGCAACCAAGCCTCTTACGAAGACCTCGGCCCCGTCCACGAAGTATTCGCGCCCGAAGGCCTCGACAACCTGTTCGATAGTTCTTACGCCGTCCGCGCCGTCAGCGTGAACGACAGCCGGCAACTCGGCTTCTCCAACCTTTCGGGCTCGGCCACGCCGCGACTTGCCGCGCAGAACGTGACGACGCGGGTGGACAGCGCGCTCTCGAACGTCAGCTTCGCGAACGGCGTCTTTGCCTTCGATAACAAACTGACCAACGCTCGCGGCGCTAACGCGACCGACAAGACGATCTACGGGCCAATCAACTTCCAGATCATCAGAATCTCTGACCCGACCGTCACCGTGCGGAACGCCGACGGCGGCCCGAACATCTTCGTCTACCACCAGAGCCTCGCGCTCGGGGCCACATCCGCCGCGAAGCGCCTTGAATTCAACGACCCGCAGGCGCGCGTCTTCACCTTCGACGCGAAGATCACCGGCCAAGTCTTCGCCGGCTCGACCGGCGGTAACGGCAACCAAGGCAACGACGGCACGAGCGAGCCGCCCGCACCCGTCACCTACTCGGTCTTCTCCGAAGAGAAAACCGGCACGCTCGTCGGCGGCGACCCGACCGGGACCAGCGGTGAACCGGCCCTGACCTACGGCAACCCGGCGTTCGAGGGCATCACCTACAAGGACGTCGTCGTCACGACCAAGTCCGACGCCATCATCCTCGACGCTAACTTGAGTTCGACGACCGCCGTCGATCTCGACTTCGAGTTGCGCACGACGGACGGGCAGGTGCTCGCGACCTCCGCCGGCATCACGGCCAGTGAGAGGGTCCAATCCCGCGTCCAGCCCAACACGCAGTACATCCTGCGCGTCAAAGGCTACGCCAACGGCCCGGCCGAGTTCCGCATCGTGAGCCAGCAGTACCTGCCCGAGGGTTCGCCCAACGCGAACGCCGGCACCATCACGCCCGGCGACTCTGCCGGCGGCCCGACCGACGGCGGCGGCTTGCCGACCGGCGTCGTCACGCGCCTCATGCGCTTCACCGTCAACCCGCTGCTGAGGACCGTCTCGGTACGGCTGCTTCAGTAGCAGTTAACTCAAACGAAAGAGAGGCGTGGGGG
>JBOGOY010000200.1:0-6666 GCA_050748185.1 Pyrinomonadaceae bacterium | reverse complement strand
CCGACAGGGTGAAGCGTCGGTTCCCGGCGCAGTAAAAACGGGCGTTGCTCCCGCGACGGAGCAACGCCCGAATTGTTATCGCTACCGATCACAGGGCAGCAGGTTAAAACTCGAAGCGCGCGGCGAACTGGATGATGCGCGGCGTGCCTCTGGTCGAACTCGACTGGCCGAAGGTCGGGCTGGTGATGGACAACTCGCCGAGGGCGCTGTTCGGGTTCGCGAGGTTGACGTTGTTGAAGAGGTTGAAGAAGTCGGCCTGCACGCGCAACCTGACATTCTCCTTAAGGGGGATGCGTTTGATGAACGAGAAGTCGAAGTTCTTGAAACCGTGGCCGTAAAACGAGTTGCGGCCGACGTTGCCCGCCTCGCCGATTTCGGGCTCGCGGACGAGTGTGGCCGACGGGCCGATCTGCGTGGACGGCCGGAGGTTCTCGCCGGCGTTTGCGCCGGGCGTGACGCCCTGACCGCTCTCGGCGAACGAAGCCCGCTGCGAGACGCCCGTGCCGATCGTGTCCACCCCGGTAAAGATACTGAACGGTTGGCCCGATTGCAGCGTCAGGATGCCCGACATCGAAATATCGCCGAAGACGCGGTTGAGCAACCGGTTCTCGAACCTCGGCAGGTCATAGACGAAGTTGCTGACGAAGCGGTGGCGCGTGTCGAAACCCGAACTACCGCGCTCGGCGTTGAAGCCGCCGTTAAAGCCCGACGAGTCGCGCGGCAACGAGCGGTCGCCCGCCTGCGCGCGATCCGGCAGCGGGTCCACGACGTTATCAATCGAGTGACTGAAGGTGTAGGCCGCCTGCATGTTGGCGCTGCCGAAGAAACTCTCGCCTAACCGCTTGGTCGCCCTCAGCGTCATCGCGTTATAGGTCGAATGGCCGAGGGTCAGGAAGATGCGCGATTGGTCGAAGGCCGTGTTAAGCGTGCCGTTGTCGATGTTCCCCTGAAAATCAGTCGGATCGATCGGGTTGTTCGCGCCGGTAATCGCGTTGACGCGGCTGACGTTCGTCAGAGTCGCGTCGGCCTGCCGTAACAGGTTGGTCCCCTTCGCTCCGACATAGTCGGCTTCGAGGAGGAGCGAGTTGCCGAGTTGGCGCTGGACGCCGAAGTTCCAACTCTGCGTGTAGGGCGTCGCGAATTTATCTTGGAACGGATTGTTGCCCGGCAGCGGGAAGATGAGCGTCCCCAGCCGCGCCCCGTCCTCGACCGAGGTAACGGGACCAATTGTCTCTGCGCGCGGAACGTTCTGGATCACGTCGAGCGCGAACTGGTTGATCTGATTCTGGAACGGCGGGTTCGAACTGGTGTTGGTGAACAAATTCGAGAAGATGCGGTCATAGAAGACGCCGTAGCCGCCGCGGATCGAGGTCTTGCCGGGGCCGCCCGTCAGTGCGCCGAGGAAGCCGTCGTTGAACGACGGGCTGTAGTTAAAGCCGAAGCGCGGCGCGAAGTTGTTGTAGTCGTTCAGGTAGAGCGGCTGGTCAGGGTTGGTGGAATTTTTGCCGACCGTCTGATAGATGAAACCGCCCGCCGGCGTCGCGCTGCTCGCGTCCTGATTGATCAGGTTCGAGACCTGCCCGTTGACTTCAAAGGGCACGCCCTTGTAGTCCCAGCGCAGCCCGAGGTTCAAGGTCAGGTTGGAGCGTACCTTCCAATTGTCCTGAAAGAACAGATCGAACTCGCGGATGCGGAAGCCGCGGTAGTCCTGATCCACGCGGTTGCCGTCCTTGTCGTAAAACTGCGACTGCGTCTGCTGGATGGCAAAGCCGGAAAGGAAGGTCGCGAAGTTGTTGAGGGCCACCCCGACGGCCGTGCCGTTCGAGAGGCGCGCGCCGGTGTTGTCGCGCAGGAAAGCGAAGTTGCTGCCGAACTGCGCGAGGTTGAAGTCAAGCGCCTCTTGCCGGTTGAAGTTGCTCGCGCTGTTGGAATAGACGAAGCGCGTCTCGCCGCCGAACTTGAAGGTGTGCGCGCCACGGATGTAGGTGATCGAGTCGGCGACGTTGGTCGTGCCGGCGAAGCGGAACTGCGTGTCGAAGGCGACGAGCGGGCTGACGGTGCCGCCAAAGAGATTGATGATCGAGCCGTTCGAGCCGCCAAAACCCACCTCGGCGGGGACGCCATTGCTGCTAAAGGCCGAGCGGATCGCGTCGAACGGGCCGGCCGAGACGCTGCCGTCGCCGGGTCCGTTAAAGACTACCTCGATGCGGTTGCCGCCGACGCGCAGTTCGTTAATGAAGTTGGGCGTAAAGTTAGAAACCAGATTCAGCGCCAACAGGTACGAGCGGAAGGGCGCGTTGCCGCCGTCGCCCAAGCCGGGGAAGGTCTCGGACTGGAAGTCGAAGTTACCATCGCCAAGGTTAAAGCTGCCCGACAGGTTGTGCTTGTCGCTGATGTTGTAATCGACGCGCGTCGCCAATGCGTCGGACTTCGAGCGGAACACGGGCGAGAACCTGAAAGTGTCGAACACGCCGGGCAGCGGGCCTTCGCCGGGGCTGTTACCGAGGGGATAGACGTTCAGAATCTGCGCGATGGCGGGGTTGATGCCGAGGTTCGGCGTGCCCGCCGGATAGCCGATGTTCTGGAGGGCGACGCTGCTGCGGTTGTTCGCGCTGTTCGGGGCGAAGACGAGCCGGCCGAAGAGCCCGCCGGTGTCGAAGATGCCCTGCCGCGCCAGCGCCGAAGGGACGGTGCGCGTGGCCTGCAAGCCCTGATCGAAAATGTCGCGTTCGTAGTTAACAAAGAAGAACAGTTTGTCGCGCTTGATAGGGCCGCCGAGGCTGCCGCCGTACTGCCGGCGTTGCAGCGGATCGGCTTGGCCCGACACGTCGAAGAAGTCGCGCGCGGCGAATCTATCCGAGCGGTAATAGATATAGGCGTTGCCGTGATACTCGTTGGTCCCGGACTTGGTGGCGACGTTGATCACCGCGCCGGCGTTGCGCCCGAACTCGGCGCTGAAGCTGCTGGTGATGACGCGGAACTCCTGCGTCGCGTCGATGTTCGGTGTGGACGCGCCGCCCCGGCCGCCGGGCACGTCGGCGTCGTTGTTGTCGATGCCGTCCACCTGAAAATTGTTATTGCGCTCGCTCTGGCCGTTGACGATGAAGCCGTTGAGCGAACCGCTGCTGGTCGTCGTGTTCGGCGACAGCAGGATGAGCGCATTCGGGTCGCGCGAGAGTAGCGGCAGATCGAGAATCTTGCGGTTGTCGATGAGCGTCGAGAGTTGCTGGTCGTTGGTGTTGACGGTGGTCTGCGTGTCGCCGCTCGTCACCACCACGGTCTCGGTCGCGCCCGCCGGGTTGAGACTCAAATCCGCGTCGGTCGTGAACGAGACGGACACCGCGACGCGCTCGGCCTTGCCCAGCGCGAAGCCGACGGCACTGACGTTGACGGTGTACTCGCCGACCGACAGGTTCGGCACGGTGTAGCCGCCCTGCTCGTTGGTAACGGCGGAGCGTTTCTCACCGTTATTATTGTTCACCACTTCGACGTTCGCGCCGGCGACGACCGCGCCGGCCGAGTCGGTCACGGTGCCGCGGATCGTGCCGGACGAACTCTGCGCGATGACGGCGTTGGTTGACGCGGTAAATATGGCCGCGAGGAGGGCCAGCGCGCTCAACACGCCGACCCGTTTTGTGATCGATCTAAACATCTGTCACTCCTTGCTTGTCAGTTCCCCGTCGGGTTGAACATTGGCGCTTTCGGTCTGACGCGCGGAGAACCCTTGGCGGTCGAGCGCGCCCGGCCAAAGTCGGGGCGGAAACATCCGCGCCCCGCGCCGCCGGCCGAGATGATTTCCAAAATGTCGAAGAGCGAAGCGCACGTCTGTTACTTGGCTGGACCAAAGTCAGGGCAACGCCCGTGCCCGTCGGCGGCAATAATTGGTAAGTGGTTGTGCGCGTGTGACGTGCGGCGCGGCGGGAGATGTGAGCAACCGAAGACTTGGAGAAATCAGACGAGGTAATCTTATAAACTATGATTTCGTGAACGCCGAAATGTTATTCCGGGAGGTAAGGAATAGCAGCACAAAAGTCATTACTCGTTAGTTGAGCTGAGACGAGAGCTAAGAGAACAGGGCATAATGCCGATGGGCTTTGCCTAAAAATTCGATCTTCGATCAAAGCCACGAAATGGTGTGGAGCGTGATTATGTGTGTCGGCTATCCTGGAGCCATTTTGAACTTTTAGGCAAAGCCTCTACATTGGATACTTAGTAAACACTGTGTAGTCAGTAGTCACTTGACTCCTTATTTCTAAAGGCATAGATTTCCTCAAATAAAAGACGGTTTTTGTCGTGCAAGCTTGTTGCACCGGCTACCAAGTATGCACTTCCCAGATACGTAACAAAGTGTTTATCACTGGTGAGCAACTTTTAATTCAAATCGTTTTACAAGCTTAACGCAACAATTAAGATGTAACATTTATGGCACAACTGTTGTGAAGGGAAAGAACAGATCGTTGATAGGGAAAAAGGTCAAAAGAGTTCACGCGGCCTAAACTCTTGGGCCAGTACCTAGTGACCTCACCCGCAAGGTAATACCTATCAACGATCGTCATCTCTAGTTTTGAAACCACAGTAGTTTTAGATGTCCATCCGTAACACGCGCCGACAGCTTGGGCGGTTAACGGCGCGGCGGATGGACAAGAAGGGGTCCATCATGTTCAAACGCTTCGCATCTACCGTAGTTACACTCAGCATTCTCGCTTCACTCGCTCCGCTTTCAACCACGGCTGCCGCCACTCAACGCGGCGAGCAGAGAGTCGAGCGGCGCCACGCGCGGAAGCTCGCCGCCGAGTTAGCCGGCAACACCAACTCTGATGCCGTCAAGCGCGTCATCATCCAAACCAAAGGCCGGCCGCAGGTCGCACAGGCCGACGCCATCACGCGCGTCCGCGGCGCCCGGCGCAAGAGCTTCGAGGCCATTAACGCCATCGTCGCGGACGTGCCGGCTAAGGAACTCGCCGCCCTCGCGTCCCGCGACGACATTGAATACATCTCCCCAGATCGCACCGTGAGAGCGACGATGGATCTGACGCGCGAAGCGATCGGCGCGGATCAGGTTCAGGCGGATGCCAGCAGCGGCGGCAATGCGTTGGAAAACATCCTGCGCGCCGGCTCGTCCGGGCTGAAAGGCCGGGGCGTGACCATCGCCGTCATCGACAGCGGCATCAGCGACGCTCACCCCGACCTCAGAGCCAATAATCGCTCGCGCGTCCTGACGCATGTAGACTTCACGGGTAGCGCCCGCACCGGCGACGCCAACGGGCACGGCACAGGCGTGGCAGGCGTGGCGGCCGGCAACGGCGCGGCTTCGCGCGGTTACGAGGCGGCAGGCGTCGGCATCGCTCCCGAAGCCAACCTTGTTGACCTGCGCGCCCTTGACGAGAACGGTGCCGGCTTGACCAGCAACGTCCTCAGCGCCGTTAACTGGGCCATCCTGAACCGCGCTCGCTACAACATCCGCGTCCTCAACATGAGCCTCGGCGCGCCGGTGGTCGAGTCTTACAACACGGACCCGCTCTGCCAAGCGGTCGCGCAGGCCGTCCGCGCGGGCATCGTCGTAGTTGCCAGCGCGGGCAACCGCGGGCGAACTGATGAGATCGTCGGCTATGACGCCGCCGGCAACCCCATCCACCGCCTCGTCTATGGGACCATCAACAGCCCCGGCAACAGCCCTTACGTGATCACCGTCGGCGCGACCGACTCGCGCGGCACCGCGCGCCGCTCTGACGACACCGTGGCCGAGTGGTCATCGAAGGGGCCGACGCAAATCGACCGGCTCGGCAAGCCGGACCTCATCGCCCCCGGCCGTCACGTCGTCGCCGCCATGTCGCAGGAGCCGGGCGTGACGATGGCGACCAGCGCCCCCGACCGCGTGCAGCAGCCCGTCTCTTCGGACGCGATGCCGAACGCTTACTTCAAATATTCGGGCACCTCGTTTTCTACCCCGGTCGTCGCCGGCGCGGTGGCGCTGATGCTGGAGGCGAATCCTTCACTCACCCCGACGCTCGTCAAGGCGTCGCTCCTGCGGACCGCGCAGAAACTGCCCGGACAGACCTTTGCCACCAAGGCGCAGGACGCTTACGCGCAGGGCGCGGGACTCATTAACACGATCGGCGCGGTGCGCATGGCGCGCGCCATCGTCTCTAACGCCAACCGCCTCCGGGCCGGGCAGATCATCTTCCGCAACGGCCGGACACTCGCCTCTATCAGTTCGCCGGCCCCGCGCATCGCGGACGAGAACGTCGAGATGAGTGGCCGCGTGCTCTACTCGAACGGGGTTATCTTCTCTAACCGCCCGGTGCTCACGAACGGCATCGTCTTCGGCGACGGCATCCTGCTCACTGACGGTATCGTGTTTGGTGACGGCATCGTCTTCGGCGACGGCATCCTGATGACTGATGGCATCCTGATGACCGACGGCGTCACGCTCGCCGACGGCATCCTGATGACCGACGACGCCTCGGATCGCGACAACCACACGCACGCGGGCGGCGTGGTGAGGGGCGGCCGGCTTGTCCTCTCTGGAGGCATCATGTTCGGCGCCGGGATCCTGATGACCGACGGCATCGTGTTCGGCGATGGCATCCTGATGACCGACGGCATCGTGTTCGGCGATGGCATCCTGATGACCGACGGCACCCAACTGGCCGATCACATCACGCT
>JBOGOY010000199.1:0-6677 GCA_050748185.1 Pyrinomonadaceae bacterium | reverse complement strand
GTTGCGCAGCGGGATCGTCGAGTTGCGCTCGATGACTTTGGTGAACAGCCCGCCGCGGGTTTCGAGTCCGAGCGAGAGCGGCAGCACGTCGAGCAGCACGATGTCCTTCACGTCGCCCGCCAACACGCCGCCCTGTATCGCCGCGCCCATTGCCACCACCTCGTCGGGGTTGATTTCGGCCGAAGGCTCACGGCCGAAAATCTCCTGCACGGTTTGTCCGATGATCGGCGAGCGCGTCTGCCCGCCGACGAGCAGCACCTTGTCGATGTCCTGCGGCTGGAGCTTGGCGTCCCACATCGCTTTCTGGCACGGTTCGATGGTTTGCTCGACGAGGTCGGCGATCAGTTCCTCGAACTTCTCGCGGGTGAGCGTCTTGTTAAAGTGTTTCGGCCCGGAAGGATCGGCGGCGATGAAGGGCAGGTTGATGTTCGTCTCGGTGAGTGAAGACAGCTCGCACTTAGCGCGTTCGGCGGCCTCTTTCAGGCGCTGTAACGCAAGGCGGTCCGAGCGCAAATCGACGCCCGTCTCGGACTGAAACTGCTCTACCATCCAGCCGATGATCCGCTCGTCGAAGTCCTCGCCGCCGAGGAAGGTGTTGCCAGAAGTGGACAGCACCTCGAAGACGCCGTCGCTCAGTTCGAGGATCGATACGTCGAACGTGCCGCCGCCGAGGTCGTACACCGCGATGCGCTCGGAACCGGCGCGCCCGAGGCCGTAGGCGAGCGCGGCGGCGGTCGGCTCATTGATGATGCGCTCGACTTTGAGGCCCGCGATACGGCCCGCGTCCTTCGTGGCCTGCCGTTGCGCGTCGTCGAAGTAAGCCGGGACGGTGATCACGGCCTCCGTGATCGGCTCGTTGAGGAAATCTTCGGCGGCGGCCTTCAGGCGCTGCAAGACGATGCCGGAAATCTCCTGCGGGCTGTAGACGCGCTCCTGCACGCGGATGCGCGCGTCGCCGTTCTGCGCGTCGATAATTTCGAACGGCGACGAGTCGAGGGCGCGCTGCACCTCCGGGGCGCTGTACCTGCGGCCGATGAGGCGCTTGACGGCGTAAACCGTGCTGGATGCGTTCGTCACGGCTTGGCGCTTCGCGATCTGGCCGACCAGCCGCTCGCCTTTGTCCGTGAATCCGATCACCGACGGGGTGGTGCGCCCGCCCTCCTTGTTCGGAATGATCTGCACCGCGCCGCCCTCCAATACGGCGACGCAGCAGTTGGTCGTGCCCAAATCAATTCCGATAACTTTGCTCATAGCTTTTCAGGGGTGACAGGTAACAGAATTAAGATCGGTTCTGTGCTTGTCACCTATCACTATTTACCTGTCACTATCTCGTTGCGACTTTGACTAACGCCGGGCGCAGGAGTTTGTCGCCGAGCCGGTAGCCGCGCGCCACCTCCTGAATGACTGTGTCGGCCGGATGCTCGTCAGACTGCTCGGTCGCGATGGCTTCGTGGACGTGCGGGTCGAAGGGGTGGCCGACCGTCTCGACCGCCTTGAGGCCGAGACTGTCGAGCACGCCGTTCAACTGTTTCTCGATCAGCACGACGCCGTGCAGGAAGTGGCGAAACTCTTCGGACTCGCTGGCCTCGACGGAAGCCTCAGCCTCGACGGCGCGGTGCAGGTTATCGATCACCGGGAGCAATTGCCGCAACACTTCGCCGACCGCCCTCTGGTAAGTCTCCGTGCGCTCGCGCTCGACCCGTTTGCGGTAGTTGTCGAAGTCGGCCTGACGCCGCGCCAGCAAATCATGGAACTCCTGCCGCTCGGCCGCCACCTTCTTCAGTTCCGCCTCGACGAGGTTCAACTCGGCCTGCGCGGCCAGCAACTCCGCCTGACCTGACAAGAGCGAGCCGCTGGCGTTAGGCTTGGGCGGGCGGGCGGGGTCAAACCGCCCGCCGGAAGTTTCCGCGGGCGGCCGACGTGGCTGCTGTTCGCTGCGCCTTTCGCCTGTTGACCCGGCCCTGCGCGTCGTGTCTCGCTCCTCTCGGTTTTCCGGCGTCTCACCTTCTACGATCGATCCGGCGGTGTCGCGGTCGTCGGCTTGCCCGCGCCCGCGTTCGGTGTCTTGCTCGGTGCCGCGATCGACGCGCCGCTGCATCTCCGTCGCGTCCTCATAACTCGATTCGCGCCCCAATTCCTCGGGCGTGAGCGGGTCGTCGCCGCCGCCGCCCGTCTCTTCGTCGTTCCGAGGTGTGGTCGCCTGCATGTTTTGCGGCGGATCGTCGTCAACAAAGCGCACTGGGATACGGCTCGGCGTTGGTCTATTGTTATCCATCATTTCCATGGCCTTGAAATAAAGTAGGGGCGGCGCGAGAGAGGGAAGGCCCTGCTTGCGTCGTTATTAAAAACGGTTCTGGCCTTCGTCGTAGACGCGCTCGACGAACTGCGCGACGTGATTGACCACGGCCAACATCCGCGCGTACTCGATCCGAATCGGCCCGACTACGCCAAGCGTTCCCGCAACCTCGCCCCCGCCGATCCGGTAAGGGGCGGTGAACAGCGCGCAGGACTGCATCGCGGGAGTCTGCGACTCGCGCCCGATGACGACCCGCACTCCGCCGTAGGCGCACTCGCGCGCGATACACTCGTTCAGTATCTTCACCAGCCGCGACTTCTCTTCGAGCGTGCGGAAAAGATCGCGCAGGCGTTCCAGATCGCTGAAGTCCGTCTTGCTCAGGAAGTTTGAAGCACCGTCCACATATACGTCGGACGTCTCAGTTTCCCCGTCTTCGCCGAGGCTCCGCTCGCAGAGCAGCACCGCCCGCCGCAGCAGCAGATCGTAAAGCGCCTGCTCCTCCTGCAACAGGCGCAAAATCTCGGCGCGGATCGTGACGAGACTTTTGCCGCCGAACTCCGCGTTCAGGTAACGGGCCACCCCGTCCAGTTCGTGCTGCGTGAGCGGCTCGTCCACTCGGATAACTTTGTTCTGCACGACCTGATGTGAGAACACAAGGACGGCCAGCACCCGCCCGTCCGACAAACGGAGGAACTCGATGTGCTGGAGACGGTTGTCGGGCAAAGACGGCGAGATGACGATCCCGACGTTGTCCGTCAGGGATGACAGCAGGCGCGAGACGCGCTCCATCAGGCGGGCCGGGGTGGCCCCGTCCCTGCACGCGAACCCGAGAAGGTGATCGATGGCCGCCAAGTCCCCGCCGGAGAGCGGCGCGTCGCCCACCATATGATCGACGTAGAAACGGTAGCCTTTGTCGGTCGGGACGCGCCCGGCGGAAGTGTGCGGCTGCTCGACGAGTCCGGCTTCCTCCAATTCCGCCATCACGTTGCGGATCGTGGCCGGGCTCCAGCCCAAGACGCTCTTGCAGCGATCGGCTAGAGTTTTCGAGCCGACCGGCTCGCCCGTGACGATGTGCTCCTGAATAATCGCGGACAAAATTGCCTGACCGCGCGCGTCAGGCGTCCAGTCGGGTGAATTCTGCGACAAAGGATTACGAAGGGCCATTTGTGTTACAGGAGCGGGGTGGTGGCGACCGGGGGCGGTGACAAGTATTTCAAGTCCTTGCAGCGTCAGTACATTTCAATAACGCCCCAGCTATAAGCTGTCAAGAATTATTTCCGAACGACAGCTCCCGAATCCACCACGTTGAAGAGTATAACGGATGCGAGAAATCGGGCGCAAACCACTTCACCCGCCTCGCGCCCCTCCACGCCAGAGTTGCCGGCCACCTATGTTGAAGCACACGCTGGCTTTACCGGTTCGGCTGAGTGACATTCTCCACCGGCAGCACTTAAAATACTCTGTCCGTTAAACTTACCTGCCGCCTGTTTTGAGCCCTCTAGGAAGCTGGGTGAAACTAGGGGCCTCAATTCGAGAGCCCTCAGCGGCTTAGAGGTAGGGGACCAATTCCACGTTGACGCTCCGCAATTGGACCCGTAAGATGGGGCACTCTGCACAGTTCTCAGAGTTACTGAATCATCGTTCAGTGTTGGCGGAGTAATAACAATTCCGGACTAAGTTTTACCCTATCACCTATCATGCGGCCAGTCGTCTGGACGCTCAGAGCACAGGGGCAATCATGTCTTCAAGCATTCAAACTCATCTCAGCACCCTCTTCCTCGACGCCTTCCGGCAGTTGGAGCCGAAACGCCCTTTGCCGGCCGTCGAGGTCAGGTTCTACCCTTACGCGGGACTGAACCACACGATCCGGCTGCGTTCGGGGCGGGTTTACGTGCGTGTCTCGGACATCTTCCGCGACGCGCCGATGAACGTCCACCGCGCGCTCGCCTTCATCCTCGTGGCAAAACTGCTGCGCCGCGTGACGCCGCAAGTCCACGATCGCGTCTACCGCGACTTTGCCTGCACGCCGCAGATACTGCGCGCGGCTGACATCGCGCGCCGACGCCGGGGCCGTAAAATCATCTCCTCATCACGCGGCAGCTATTACAACCTCGACCGGATATTCGACCGCCTCAACCGGCGTTTCTTTTCCGGGGAATTAGAAAAGCCGACGCTCACATGGTCGCAACGCCGCACCCGCCGCATCCTCGGCCATCATGATCCGGTACACCGGACGATTGTCATCAGCAAAACTCTCGACGCGCGCGACGTGCCCGAGTGGTTCGTCGAGTACATCCTCTATCACGAGATGCTGCACATTAAACACCGGGCGCGACTGATCAACGGGCGGCGCTATTACCACACGAAAACCTTTCGCGCGGAAGAGGCGAAGTTTCCTTACTACGCGGAAGCTCAAGACTGGCTCGAAACAATTTCGCTGAAACAACGGACGCAGCAACGCGCGCGGGCGGCCTGAATATTTTTCTGCGGCGCGCAAACTTTTTCGGAACTTTGCCTACTTGGTATCGTTTAAAGGCGCAGGAAGGTGGGCTCCTCCGAAGAGAGAGGGCGGGAGACAATCAGGAATCCAAATTCTTGAAAGTCGCCCGCCCTTTCTCTTTTCTGTTTACCGCTCACAGTCCCGCCCCACCTCTTTTTGCCCGGCTGGACAAAACCGTTCTCTGCTCGTTAGACTTTTCGGTTTGCAAGCGCAGTCCGCCGGTCGCCTATACGGCCGCCGGGCGCATTCAATCGAAAGACCTATTCAAACACAGACGGAGTTGAGACGATCCTTATGGCTATTCCCGCAACCCAGATTCGACGCGGCATGATCATCCTCTTCGAGGGGAACCTGTGCAAAGTAGTTGAATTCCGCCACCACACGCCCGGCAACCTGCGCGCGATGGTGCAGACGAAGCTGCGTAACCTGCGCACCGGAGCTTCCTTTGAGCACCGCTTCCGCTCGGCCGACACGGTCGATAAAGCGACCCTCGAACAGCACGAGATGGAATACCTGTATTCCGACAGTGCGGGTCACCATTTCATGAATATCGAGAACTACGAGCAAACAACCCTGACCGACGAAGACCTCGGAGATTCGGTCCAGTGGTTGACGCCGGGTCTCAAGATTCAGGCCGAATTCTACGAAGGTAACCCCATCGGCGTTGAACTGCCGGCTTCGCTCGAGCTGACAGTGGTCAGCACCGAGCCGACGCTGAAAGGCGCGACCGTCTCGAACGTCAACAAGCCGGCGACGCTCGAGAACGGCGTCACGATCCCGGTGCCGCCTTTCATCAAGGAAGGCGATCGCATTCGCGTCGATCCCGCCGAATCCCGCTACATGGACCGCGCCAAGTAAGTCCCAAGACCAAAGTCCAATGTCCAAAGTCTAAAGCATGGCCCCGACATTGGACTTTGGACTTTGGACGTTGGACTTATGTATTTCCTCTACAGCCTCCTGCTCACCCTCGGTCTCGTCGCGCTGTCGCCGCTGTTTCTGGTGGCTGCGCTGCGACACGGGAAATACCGCTCGGGGCTCGGAGAGCGGCTGGGCGGAGTGCCGCCGCTCGTCAACACTGGCCGCCGCCCCGTGATCTGGCTGCACTGCGTCTCCGTCGGCGAAACGCAGGCCGCCCGCCCGCTGGTCCAAGAACTTCTTAGACGCTACCCGACGCACGCGCTCGCTGTCTCGACTACCACGCTGACGGGCCAGCGCCTCGCCCGCGAAACCTTTGGTAAGGATGCCGAGGCCGTCTTCTATTTCCCGCTCGATTTCGCATGGCCCGTGCGTCGCGCGCTTACGGCAATCCGCCCTGCGGCCGTGCTGCTGATGGAGACCGAACTGTGGCCGCGCTTCCTGCGCGAGTGCAGCGCGGGCCGCGTCCCGGTTGCGATCGTCAACGGCCGCATCTCGGAAAAATCGTTCCGCGGTTACCGGCGTCTGGGACTGCTCGCCCGGTACGCGGTCAAAGACCTGTCGCTCGCGCTGATGCAGACCGACGGGGACGCGGAGCGCATCGAAGCGCTCGGCCTCGCGCCCGCCCGCATCCACGTCTCGGGCAACATTAAGTTCGATCTTGAAACCGGGGCGGGCGACGGGCAGTTGACTGAAGAGTTGCGCGCGCGCTTCGGCATCGACGGCCGACGGCCGCTCATCGTGGCGGCCAGCACACACGCGCCCGAAGAATCGATCTGTCTCGACGCCTTCAAGCTGTTGAACGATACCGCGACGGGCCACACGCGGCCACGCCTGCTGCTCGCCCCGCGCCACCCCGAGCGCTTTAACGATGTCGCGACGCTGCTCGACGCTGCCGCGCTCAACTGGTCCCGTCGCTCCGTTTCGCCGGCCGAGACAGATCAGGTTTCTGACATCATCCTGCTC
>JBOGOY010000198.1:0-6684 GCA_050748185.1 Pyrinomonadaceae bacterium | reverse complement strand
GCTATGATGTCTGTTTTGAGTCGGCCAAAAGAAACAGAACGATGCCAGCAATGGGTAAATTTTTCAAGCGATCACAGGGAAGACTCTCCAGAGCGGCCGGCGCAGGTATCCGGCTCGCGTGTCTCTTCATCGTCCTCGCCCTTCCCTTCTCGTCCCAACCGGTCACGTCCGAACGAATTTCTTTCTCCGCGCCACTCACACTCCAGTGGGCTTACGAGTCGAGAGAGGCTTTGAATCTGACTCCGGCCGCCGGTCTCAAAGTCGTCTACCTGCCGCTGTCGAACGGGAAGGTCGTTTCTCTGGAGGTGTCAAGCGGCGAGATGCGCTGGCGTGCGGAGATCGGAGGCCAGTTCTCCGCCTCCCCCCTCGCGGACGAGACAGGGGTTTACATCGCTTCCGAGACGCAGGCGTTGTCTCCGGTAGGCTCGTCGGCGCAGCAGGGACGGCAGGTTCCGCGGGCCACGGGCGCTTTACGTCTCTTAGGAGGAGCGAGCGGGGTAACGCGCTGGATGAGGACACTCCACCTCCCGCTTAAGGGCGCTTTAGTGGCAAACAGCAATGCCGTCTTCGGAGCCGCGACCGACGGACGCATCTATTCTTTCCGCAAAGAGACCGGCGAAGTGATCTGGGTCAAACAATACGTGGCTCCTTTCGCCTGCCAGCCCACATTGGCTAACGGTAAACTTTATCTCGGAAGCGAGAATGGCACCCTCCTAGCATTGGATCAGGAGACGGGCAAGACCATCTGGCGTTATCAGACCCGCGGTGAGATAAACGGGGCCATCGCCGCTGATCATGGCGTGGTTTATTTCGGCTCGGCCGACGGCTTCGTCTATGCCTTTGACGAGTCGACAGGTAAGTTGCGTTGGCGCAGACGAACGGGGGCGGGCGTCCAATCCGTGGTCCTCGCGGCGGGCGGAGTCATTGCTCCCTCGCTGGACAATTTCGTTTACTTCCTCTCGGCCGAAAGCGGTGCGCTTCTCTGGAAGAGACAACTCGCCGGGAGAATTGCCGCGCGGCCCCTGCCTGACGGCGAAAACGCGCTCTTCTCACCGCTGGCGGGCGACGCCTGCATCGTGCTCTCCCTCCGCACCGGCAAACAAACGAACACGCTCGTCGTCGGCGAAGGCAACAACACTGCCGCTTCCCCCGTCGTCGCCGATGGCGCGGTCTTAGTCACGACCCGCGCCGGCTTGTTGGCCTTCGCCCCGCCGTTGGCCAACACGTCGAAATAACTTTCCTCCCCCGGCGGGCATCCCACCGGGACAAGAGCGACGAGCGGTCGCGGTCACCGCCGTGTCAATGAATTTAGCGCCGGGGGCGTGTGTTCAGCAGGATTGGTCGAGGGTTCAGGCGTGGTGGGCTGTGCCGGCACGCCAGCGCTGGCGCACGAGCGAGCCGAATCTCGCGAGCAGTCCGTACAGCACGTAAGCGCTCAAAAGTCCGACCAGCACGTAGCGCGAGTAGAGCCAGAGCAGCATCCCGAGTGCCGCCAGCAGCAGGATCGCGACCCGTGTCCGGCGCTTGCCCAACCCTACTGTTTTAAAGCTCGAGTAGCGCACGGTGCTGACCATCAGCACGGCCAGCAGAGCGACCAACCCCATCATGAGTCCGCTATAGAGCGCGCCCCACTCTGGGCCGTAGTGTGTCAGAGGAGTCGGTGAGAAATGGATCAGCGCGGCGATCATGCCGCCGGCGACCGGAATCGGCAGACCGACAAAATTCTTCTTATCTACTTTGGCCGCCCCTTCGGCCATCACCCGCGGCCTCGTCGCCTGCACGTTGAAACGCGCCAGCCTGAACGCGCCGCAGATGAGGAACATGAAGGAAAGGAACCAACCCAACTTGTGCGCGTTGCTGCCCTCAGCGAGGGCCGCGCCGTAGCCCCAAGAATACGCCAAGACCGCCGGAGCGATGCCGAACGTCAGCACGTCCGCCAGAGAGTCGAGGTGGACGCCGATCTCCGAAGTAGTCTTCGTCATCCGCGCAATCCGGCCGTCGAGCGCGTCGAAGAGCGCGGCCCAGCCGATGGCGCGTGCCGCATAATCAAAGTGGACGGCCGCCCGCGCGAGTTCGGCGTCGGTGCCGCCTTCAATTAACTGAAAGCCGCGCAGCGCGCCCATCACTGCGTAAAAGCCCATCCCGATGTTGGCCGCCGTGAAGGCCGAAGGGATGATGTACAGGCCTTTACGCAGCCCCCGCCGCTCCTTCGTCGACACCTGATTCTGGTCCTCGACCGCCAACTCTCGCGAAGCCATTATCCGACCCTCCCGATGACGCTCGCTCCGCCACGCACGCGCTCGCCGACACTCACCGATACAGACACCTCAGGCGGGAGGATCAGGTCGGTGCGCGAACTGAACTTAATCAGCCCGAAACGCTCCCCGAGTTCGACGCGATCCCCCACGCGCTTCCAGCACACGATCCGGCGCGCCAGCACTCCGGCGATCTGCTTGCAGACTACGGTCAGCGCCTCGCCCTGTATGGTGAGCGCGTTCTGCTCGTTGACGAGGCTTACCTCTTCGCGCGTCGCCATCAGATACTTTCCCTTTTTATAGGTGACATCCATCACGACCCCGGCGATGGGGGCACGGTTGATGTGGACATCGAAGGGGGAGAGAAAAATGCTGACGACCGTCGGCGACGAATCCGAGTTCGGGTCGAGCCGCGCCACGCGCGTCACGCGCCCGTCGGCCGGCGAGACGACGACCCCTGCCTCGACGGGCATGACGCGGTGCGGGTCGCGGAAAAAGTACGCCATGAAGGCGGCGAGCAGCAGGAAGGGGATCGCTACGTACCAAGCCCCCAGCGCGAAGGCCGCGAACGCGATCAACAGCGGAATGATGACGAAGAGGATGCCGTCTTTAACCACGTCTTTATTTACTCAAAAGTGACGGGCGACATGTGGCAGGGACCAAGCAAGTACAGCCGAACCGTGCGTGTGGCATGAGCCGATGAGCATTTTATCCCTAACAGCTTGCGGACCGACACTCAGTTCAGCATCGCGCAAAACCACATCATCCCGTCGCTTGTCACGGTTCACTTGTCACGGCTGAGTTATTAACTAACCAAAACGGGGGCGCTGTTCGTGCAGAACGGCGCCCCCGTCTGTCTTGTCCGCGGCCCCCCGCGCGGTCTACCTGCGTGCCCTCCTCTAGTGGGCGGAGGCGGCGATCTTCTGGTGTCTTGACAAGATTTCCTGCATCTGGTCTTTCACGGCCAACTTTTTCTTTTTTAACGTGACCTCTTCCAATTGCTCCTCGTCGTTCGGGAATTGGAGCGAGGAGAGTTCGCTCAGGCGCGCCTCGTAGCGCCCGTGCTCGCGCGCCAGTTCGCGAAACTCCGGATCACTCATGATTAATTCTTCCTTCAAGCCGTCCGTGCTGGTCAATTCCATATCTTGGAAGCCTCCTTTGGCAGATGCTCTTGGTGGTGTGCCTTGATTCAACGCCGCGCCCGCGCCGCGGACCTCGTGCCGTTACGGCGCGGCCGACTGCCTGTTCATTTGCCCCGATGGTAGCCCAACTACGACGCGCGAATCAAGGTAGTATTCATCCCTCGACTTCGATCCGGGCGATCATGATCAGAGCGTCTTCCGTCGGCCGGCGGTAGTAGTGCCGACGCCGCCCGACAACCTCGAAACCGAACCGTCGATAGAGGGCGTGTGCCTCTTCATTCCCGGCCCGCACTTCCAACACGGCTTCGCGCGCGCCGACCCGGCCGGCACACGTCAAGGCCCTATCGAGCAACGCCCCGCCGACGCCCCGCCGACGCGCGCTCTCGCGCACGCCGATGTTATTGACGTGCATTTCGCCCGCCGCCACGCGCGACACGATGAAGCCATCCACACACGCCCTCGCCGCTAACTCGCCCGCCTCATCGCCGGCCACAAGCATGATTGATTCGGGTCGCGACAACTCCGCGTAATAGGCGTCCCATCCCCACGGGCTCAGACGGCATGAGTCCTCGATCTCGCACACCTCGATCAACTCGTGTTCGGTCATGGTCCGAATGACGAACTCGCGCGGCTCGCGCACCCTTACTCGTTCGGCACAAGACATTGCTCTTTAATCTCCGCATCCGAAGGCCTGACGTACAGGGCGTGCAACTCGTCTGCGCCCAACTCCTCGCCGGCCAGATACCTCCGCCGCCCCAAAGCCGCCACCGAGCCGGCGTAAGCCTTCACCGGCGCAGCCAGAGACCATCTCCGTGCCCCCCCAACGACAGGCCCGTCATCACTTTCGACAGACCATTCGACACCCAGTCGCGCTGCCCACGACTCCAACTCCGTGGCGATCTTCCACGCCCCGCTCCCGGCCCAGCGCAGCGGCCCGCCGACAGCCGCCGCCCTCTCCAGTAAGGCAGGCGGAGACAGATACGCCGGTGCGTTCAACTCCTCAACCATAGCGCCATCCTCAGAGACGCGCAGGAATTGTACGAACAACTCGCCGCGCCCCGCGGGGAGCGCGGCCACCACACGCGCGGCTGGGCCGGCCGCGTGCGCGACGGCGTGCAGCGTCGGAATTCCCGCCGCCGTGCGTCCGAGCGTCGCCGCGAAAGCCTTGACGGTGGCGAGACCCGAACGGAGTCCCGTGAAACTGCCCGGCCCACACGCGACGGCGAAGAGGTCCACTTCTTTCAAACGCACTCCGGCCGCTCTTAACAACTCGTCGATCTCGCCCAGCACCCTTGAAGAGTGGTCCCGTTCGGCCCCGCCCGCGCGCACCAAGATCGGTTGGAAGCCGCGGCAGAGCGCGATACTCCTCGTTTCCGTGGCCGTCTCGACACTGAGAATGAGTGGGGAAGGTGTCCTCTGCTGCACGATCTGCACGGGCGCTTGAGGCGACTTGACACGCCTACGCTGCCGGCCGCTCCTTACTTGTTTGACTTGCTGAGGTTGGCGTTGCGATTATAGGCGCGTAATTTCGAGCTTAGCAAATCGCGTCTCGGCGAGAGAGTGTACCAGCAGGTTTGCCCTCATGAGCTTTCGCATCGGAGTCTTAACCGCGGGCGGCGACTGCCCCGGCCTCAACGCCGTCATCCGCGCTATCGTCCGGCGCGCCACACACTCCGAAGATGAAGTCCTCGGCGTCAAGAACGGCTGGCGGGGTCTGATCGAGGGCGACATCGCCCCGCTCACACACGCCTCCGTCACCGGCATCCTCCCACGCGGCGGCACCATCCTCGGCACCTCCCGCATCAACCCCGTCGCTGATCAAGAACACCTCCGGCACATCCGGCGCAACTGGGACAAATACGGCCTCGACGCCCTCTGTGTGATCGGCGGCGAGGGCTCTCTGAAGACCGCGCGCGATATGTGGCGCGATCACAGCTACCAGATCGTCGGCGTCCCCAAGACGATCGACAACGACGTGGGCGGCACCGACTTCACTTTCGGCTTCGACACCGCCGTGAGCATCGTCACAGAGGCCGTGGACCGCCTGCACTCGACCGCCGAATCGCACCATCGCGTGATGGTCGTCGAGGTGATGGGCCGCCACACCGGCTGGATCGCGGCCTACGGCGGCATCGCCGGCGGGGCCGACGTGGTATTGGTCCCCGAACGCCCTTTCCGCCTCTCGCGCGTCTGCGAATTTGTTTTGCGCCGCGATCAGCACGGCCGCTCATTCTCGATCATCGTCGTCTCGGAAGACGCCCGCCCGCACCCCGACGAGAATTTCCTCACCGAAGAGATCAACGCCGAACTCTACCGGCACGAGCGCCTCGGCGGCATTGGCAACGTCCTCGCCGAAGAGATTCAACGCCGCACCGGGATCGACACCCGTGTGACGAAACTCGGCTACGTCCAGCGCGGCGGCTCCCCTACTGCCTTTGACCGCGTACTGGCGACCCGCTTCGGCATCAAGGCCTACGAGATGGCTATCGCACACGAGTGGGGCTGCATGGCGGCGCTACGTGGAACCAGTATTATCAGCGTGCCTCTAAACGACGCGCTGCGAGAGTTGAAGAGATTGGACGAAGAGATTTACAAAGTGGCCGAAACCTTCTTTGGCTGAGGTGTTGTGAATAGCGGTAGCAGTCGCCTGTCAGGGTGACTTGACCGCTTCGAGCGGTAATTTTCGCCCTTCCAAGTGTTAGACCGCCGCTAGCGGTAAAGATCGGTTACCATCTAAAAGTACCGCTACTCGCGGTCTAATGAGCGTTAGGCCGTTAATAGTGGAGTATATTCAAGCATATGAGCACCTTCGGATTCAGATTGCGATTCAATACACCCGCAGGACGTACCTTTAAAGGGGCACAGCGCCAGTTGCGTATTCGCCTGCCCTTAGGTGAAGGTAAAGTCCACTTGAGTAAGATAAAGCGACCTAGGAAGAATAGATTTGGTTTACCTGAAAGCTATGCTTTCTTAGGCAGGGGTTTTCCCACAGAAGAATCTGCCTTTGAGTGTGGGACAAGATTGAAAAAAGCTATAAGTATCCTCATGGCTAAGCGCCGCTTAGGTATAAACGTAGGTAAGGATAAAGCAACCAGCGCCACTAATACTGCCATGAAAGATATGATGAAAGAGAAACATGGAGTACAACTTCGTGATGACATTCACGGGCTAGATGTTTACTCGGATGACCCACCTGTCACCCGATTTAGTTTGTCTGGCACAGTTACTGTGTCTTACGAGATCAAAGATTTTCAAATATCACTGGCTAACCTCTTTGCTTCTGAATT